>JAHRVZ010000248.1 GCA_019090405.1 Paracoccaceae bacterium | reverse complement strand
ACGTTGTTGGTCATATTGTGATACTTATCTGAATGTGCTGCGAGGGCTTAGGTTTCTTGCCATTTGGATGGCGTTCACGGTCGGCGCTGCATCACTGGTGCAGGCTGAAAGTCTGGCGAACTTCTTACCCGACCTTGATCCTGAGTTGTTGTATCCCGGAGCGCAATCTTTTGGGCCAATTCTCGATGACATCCCGGTGGCCCCGATCCTTATTGAGCAGGAGACGGTTGGCTGGGCTTTTCTGACATCTGATTTTGTCGGGACCACCGGGTATTCGGGCAAGCCGATTCACGTGGTGGCGGGTATCAATGCTGATGCGGTACTGACCGGTGTTGAACTGGTCAAACATTCCGAACCGATTGTGTTGATTGGGATTCCCAACTCAAAAATGGTTGCGCTTACCGAAGGCTACAAAGGTCTTGATCTCAAGGCCGAAGCTGCGGCAGGTGGCGATGCGCATGACCTTGATATAATTTCAGGGGCCACAGTCACCATCATGATCATTGACGATTCAGTGGTCCGGGCCGGCATCAAAGTCGCCCGCGCGATGGGGCTTGGCGGATTGGCTCCAAGCGTTGATACCGGACCAGGCCGGCTGGTTAACATGGACCTTAATGAAATCAGCGACTGGACGACGCTGTCTGGCGACGGATCAATCCGGCGCATCACATTGGACGTCGGGCAGGTCAACGCTGCGTTTGAGGCAACTGGCGACGAAAAAGCAATAAAACGCCCGGAACCGGGTGCTCCGGGTGATACCTTTATTGATCTGCAAATGGCGCTGGTTTCTGTGCCGTCAATCGGGCGCAGCCTATTGGGAGAGTCCGAGTATCGCAATCTGACAGAATGGCTGGAAGAGGGCGAACAGGCCATTCTGGTAATGGGGCGTGGGACTTATTCGTTCAAAGGATCGGGCTATGTACGCGGCGGGATTTTCGACCGCATTCAGCTGATTCAGGGCGATAATTCAGTGCGCTTTTTTGACAAACAGCAAAGGCGCCTTGGCGATTTGGCACCGGCTGATGCACCAAACTTTCCCGAGATGGATATCTTTAAAATCCCGGCCGACGCCGAATTTGATCCAGCCGCGCCGTTTCGGTTGCAGCTATTGGTGCAACGCGCCATTGGCGCTGTTCAAAAACTGTTTCTAACCTTTGACCTTGGTTATCGGTTGCCCGAAAAATATCTGGCGCCGGTTGCAGCACCTGTGTTGGTGGATGACAGCGCCGCAGAAGCAGCCGCCAAAGCGGCGCTGTGGCAACGCATCTGGCGCGACCGGTCCGTCGAAATTGGGGGCCTAGCGGTTATGTTGCTGGTGTTAACCGGCGCGTTCTTTTTCCAAAGGCAGGCAACGGTCAATGCACGGGTGTTTTACTGGTTCCGCATTGGGTTCCTGACGCTCACGCTGGTGTTTATCGGCTGGTATGCCAACGCACAGTTGTCCGTGGTCAATCTGATGGCGCTGGCCGGAAGCGTGCGCAGCGGCACGTTTTCATGGGATGCCTTTTTGATGGATCCGCTGGTGTTCATCCAGTGGTTCGCTATTGCCGCCGCGCTGTTGTTCTGGGGCAGGGGTGCCTATTGCGGTTGGCTGTGTCCATTTGGAGCGCTGCAGGAACTGACCAACCAGATTGCGCGTGCCCTGCGGATACCACAGTGGACGTTGCCCTGGGGTCTGCACGAACGGCTATGGCCGGTGAAGTACGTCATTTTCCTTGGATTGTTTGGGCTGTCGATGGTGTCGATCCCAATGGCTGAAACTTATGCCGAGATCGAACCCTTCAAGACCGCGATTATTCTGAAATTTGTACGGGACTGGCCGTTTGTGGTCTTTGCGCTGTTGATATTGCTGGCCGGGTTGTTCGTCGAACGGTTCTATTGCCGATATATGTGTCCCTTGGGCGCGGCCTTGGCGATACCGGCGCGGATGCGGATGTTTGACTGGCTGAAACGCTATAAAGAATGTGGCAGCCCCTGTCAGACCTGTGCCATTGAATGTCCGGTTCAGGCCATTCACCCAACCGGGGAAATCAATCCAAACGAATGTGTCAACTGCATGCACTGTCAGGTGCTTTACCAATCCGAAGACAAATGTCCCGTCATTATCCGTCAACTAAAACGGCGCGCAAAGGCACAGGCTTCGGCTGTGTCTTTGGATCAAGCGCTGTCCAAAAACACCTAAATTGAGAAACCCTGAAGGAGGGAAAACAATGTCTGAACGTTTCAAAAATCTGGTTATGACCCGACGAGGTATGCTGGGAGCGACGGCCACCGGCGCGGTAATTGCCGGCACTGGCATCGGAAGCACGATGATGAGCGCCAAAGCCGTTGAGGCGGCTGGTAGTTCTGTCAATCTGGCCCCCGGCGAACTTGACGACTATTATGGCTTTTGGTCGTCAGGACAATCCGGCGAGATGCGTATCATGGGTTTCCCATCCATGCGTGAATTGATGCGGGTGCCCGTATTCAACCGCTGCTCTGCCACTGGGTGGGGACAGACCAACGAGTCGTTGAAAATTATGACCGAAGGTCAACTGCCCGAAACCAACGAGTATCTGGCTAAACAAGGTCGCAAAACCTATGAAAATGGCGATTTGCACCATCCGCATATGTCGTTCACCGAAGGAACATATGACGGTCGCTATCTGTTTATGAACGACAAGGCCAACACCCGTGTGGCACGGGTGCGTTGCGACATCATGAAATGCGACAAGATGATCGAAATCCCCAATGCCGGGGATATTCACGGTCTGCGCCCACAGAAATACCCACGTACCGGGTATGTCTTTGCGAATGGCGAACACGAGATTCCACTGGTGAACGATGGGTCGATTCTGGACAGTCCCGAAGAGTATGTGAACATATTCACCGCGATTGACGGCGACACCATGGAGATTTCCTGGCAGGTGATCGTTACCGGCAACCTTGATAACGTAGATGCCGATTATCAGGGTAAATATGCGTTTGCGACCAGCTATAACTCGGAAATGGGTATGAATCTGGCCGAGATGACATCATCCGAGATGGACCATGTGGTTTGCTTTAACATCAAAGAAATCGAGGCTGGCGTTGAAGCTGGTGATTATCAGGAACTGAACGGCGTCAAGGTGCTGGACGGACGGAAGGGTAAGAACAAAAAATACACCCGCTATATTCCGATCCCCAACAGCCCGCACGGCGTCAACACCTGCCCCGACAAAAAGCACGTCATGATCAACGGCAAACTGTCCCCGACAGTGTCGATTATTGACGTGGAAAAGGTCGCCGCTTTGTTTGATGCGGATGCCGATGAACGGTCCTGCATTGTCGGCGAACCCGAACTGGGTCTTGGCCCGCTTCACACGGCGTTTGACGGTAAGGGCAACGCCTATACCACGCTGTTTTTGGACAGCCAGGTTGTGAAATGGGACATCGACAAGGCCATTCGCGCCTATGCTGGCGAAGATGTTGATCCGATCATTCACAAGACGGATGTGCAGTATCAGCCGGGTCACAACCATTCGTCCATGGGTGAAACTCTTGAGGCGGATGGCAAGTGGCTTATTTCGCTTAATAAGTTCTCGAAAGATCGGTTCATCAATGTTGGCCCACTGAAACCTGAGAACGAACAGCTTTTGGATATTTCAGATCCGAAAATGCCTGTGGTGCATGATGGTCCGACCTTTGCCGAACCGCATGACTGTATCATTGTCCGTCGCGATATCGTGAACCCGGTCAATGTTTATGAGCGCAATGATCCGATATGGGCAGATGCAACGGCGCAGGCCGAGGCAGATGGCGTCGATCTGGACTGGGGCCATGACGAATTGATCCGCGATGGCAACAAAGTGCGGGTCTATATGTCGTCAGTCGCACCAGAATTCTCGATGGAGAAATTCACCGTGAAACAGGGCGACGAGGTGACGATCTATATCACCAATATGGATGATGTGGATGATGTGACCCACGGGTTCTGTCTGTCCAACCACGGTATCGCGATGGAGGTTGGGCCGCAGGCGACATCTTCGGTGACCTTCACCGCGGATCGACCTGGTGTGCATTGGTTCTATTGCCAGTGGTTCTGCCACGCGCTTCATATGGAGATGCGCGGCCGGATGCTGGTTGAGCCGGCTTAAGGTGTAAAATGATGCGTTGGTTCCTGATCCTGTTGGTAAGTTTGGCCTCGCCCGTTTGGGCAGAGGTCTGGGACGTGCCGAACAGGCCGGGGGCCATTGCTGACTTTCTTGGCCGGGCGGCGGATGGCGATACACTTCGCCTGTCGCCCGGTATTTATACCGAAGTCCTGACAATCGAGCGCCCGATTGCCATTGATGGCGCCGGGCAGGCAACGATTGACGGGATGGGTCAGGGATCTGTGATCACCCTGTCCGGGCCTGACATTACGCTTACGGGCCTGACAATCGTCGGATCGGGGTCGTCGCATGAACAGATCGATTCCGGGATCAAACTGACCAAAACGGCCTTGAACGCCAAGATTACTGACAATCTGCTACAGGGCAATCTTTATGGTGTTGACGTGCATGGCGCACAGGACGCGATTGTGGCCCGAAACGTCATCGAGGGGCGGCAAGATCATCGCATGAATGCGCGCGGTAACGGCGTCTATGTCTGGAACGCACCGGGAGGCGTGGTCGAGGGCAATGACATTCGTTGGGGTCGGGACGGTATTTTTGTGAACTCGTCCAAGCGTAATATTTTCCGTGATAACCTGTTTCGTGATTTGCGTTTTGCGGTGCATTACATGTACGCCAATAATTCCGAAGTCACCGGCAATGTGTCGATTGGCAACCATCTTGGCTATGCATTGATGTTTTCTAAACGACTAAAGGTCACCGACAACGTGTCGATAAATGATCGCGATCACGGGTTAATGCTGAACTATGCAAACAACAGTGTGATTAGCGGCAACATAGTGCGCAACGCCAAGGGGAAATGCACATTCCTTTATAATTCACATAAGAATGATTTTTCCGGCAACTGGTTTGAAGGCTGCCGCATTGGTATTCATTTTACCGCCGGATCTGGTCGCAACCGCATTGTTGGAAACGGCTTTGTTGGCAATCGTACGCAGGTGAAATTCGTGTCAAGCAAATGGGTCGAATGGTCCGAAGACGGGCAGGGAAATTACTGGAGCGACTTTGCCGCCTATGATGTCGATGGCAATAGTATCGCCGATACGGCCTATCGTCCCAATGACAGTATGGACCATGTGTTGTGGACACAGCCAGCCGCAAAATTGCTGCTTGGATCACCCGCCGTTCAGCTTGTACGCTGGTCGCAAGCGGCGTTTCCGGCGTTGCTGCCCGGTGGGGTGATCGACAGCTTTCCACTGATGAACCCGGTTGTGCCGACTGCTATGCAAAAGGTGCCACATGACGGATAATGCTTTGATAATTCGCTCTGTCGACAAGTTTCGCGGCAAGACTCAGGTGCTGAAAGCTATTGATTTGGCGGTCGCCCCCGGTGAACGGGTGGCTTTGCTGGGCCATAACGGGGCTGGCAAATCGACCTTGATAAAGATGATCCTTGGCCAGACCTCAATTGATGGCGGTGACATTAGCATTGGCGGCGCCAAACCGGGCAGAACGGTTGCCCGCGCCAAAACGGCATTTTTGCCGGAATCGGTGAACTTTCATCCGACATTGACCGGGCATGAACAACTGACGCTGTTTGCCAGCCTTTCTGTCAGAGACTTGCCTGATATCGACGCTTTGCTGGATCGGGTTGGGTTGGCTGAGGCCAGCAATAACCGTATTGCAACCTATTCCAAGGGCATGCGCCAACGACTTGGTCTGGCGCAGGTTCTGTTGGGCCAGCCGACAGTGGCGCTTTTGGATGAACCGACCAGCGGGCTTGATCCGATCTCTCGGCAGGATTTATATGCGATTATTGATGAATTGGCCGCCCAAGGCACCGCTGTGCTGATCGCCAGCCATGCGCTGACCGAAGTCGAGGCGCAAACCGATCGCATCGCAATTTTGCGTAAAGGCATCAAAGTGGCAGATGACACTTTGGACAATCTGTCTCGCGGTGCCGGATTGCCGACGCGGATGCGCATTCTGGTGCAGGATGGTCAGGCCGATCAGATCGCCATGGCGACCGGCGGTACGCGGATCAACGGTGCCTCGGTTGAACTGTATTGTGACGCAGGCCAGAAAATGCAGGAATTACGACGGATTGCTGCGATGGGTGACGTGGTGGCCGATATCGAACTGACGCCCCCACGCCTTGAGGATCTGTACCGCCATTATTCAACAGGGGGTCAGACATGATCGCCCGAATTTTTGCTATAGCTCGCGCCGAAATGTTGATTCTGCGGCGGAACTGGTGGCTGATGATGGCCACCGGGATCATGGTGCTGTTTGCGCTGGCGCTGACCTTTGCCGGGTCTGCCCCGACCGGGACTCTTGGGGTGGATATGCTGACTGTTTCGGTGTCGTCGATGACCACATTGGCGGTGTACCTTGTGCCTTTTCTGGGTCTGATGATGTCATTTGACGCAATCGCAGGTGAACGTGATCGTGGGACTTTGTCGCTGTTGTTGACCTATTCGGCAGGACGCGGAGAAATCCTGATGGGTAAATTCGTGGCACAAGTCACAGCACTGGGCATCGCGTCTGCTTTGGGGCTTGGATCGGCGGGGGTCATTGCCGCGCTTTATGCCGGGGCGTCGCCTGAAAGTTTGATGGCATTGTTTCGGTTGATTGTGACGGCAACCCTGCTTGGGGCTGTATTTGTGGCGTTGGGCTACGGCGTGTCTGCTCTGGCAGAATCACCGGCAGCGGCGGCAGGTTTGGCGGCGGGTTTGTGGCTGGTTTTTGTGGTCTTGTTTGATCTGGGCCTGCTTGGCGCGGTGGTAATGGATGGCGGCGGTATGTTCACGCAAAAGGTTTTCCCATGGGTGATGGTCGCCAATCCGGCAGATGCGTTTCGGGTCTGGAACATTGCGGCCTCGGACGGTGTTGCAATTTCCAGCGGTATGGGCGGCGCGGCAAAGACGTTGCCAGGCTGGGCGGCCCCGGTGTCGCTTTTGCTTTGGCCGCTGCTGGCATTTCTGTTGGCACGTGCCGTGTTTCGGAGGGTTGAACCGTGAAATATTGGTTATTGGTGGCGCTGCTCGCAGTGACCGCCTGCAAGGAAGATGTTGCCGAGGCTCCGGGACCGGTGTCCTTGACACAAGAGTCTCTAAGCTATTTCTGCCAGATGAATATCGCCGAGCATGGTGGCCCGAAGGGGCAAATATTTTTGTCCGGGCATCCGCAACCGCTGTTTT
>JAHRVZ010000017.1 GCA_019090405.1 Paracoccaceae bacterium | reverse complement strand
GCGCGCCAGCCTTCGGCCCATGTATCATAGGCCGCGGGATCGGCAAACTGGTCTCGTGCAGCGCCTGTACCAAGGGCGCGGAACGTATTGGTGAAATCGGCGTTTTGCTGTGCCATTCGATCAAGCAGATCAGTGATCAACGCCAGATCCCCCGCTTGCGCGCTACGCAGTCCGATTTTTGCGCGGAACCGGGTCAGCCAGTGGTGTTGGATCAGCGCAGGCATTGCTTGCACGATCTCGGTGGCTTGCTCTATGGCTGCATCCTGATCTTCAAATAGACGAATAAGCGATGTCGCCAGTTGTGCCAGATTCCAAACCGCGATGTCGGGCTGATTGGAATAGGCATAGCGCCCCATCCGGTCAATCGAACTGTAGACCGTATCCGGGTGATAGCTGTCCATGAACGCACAAGGCCCATAATCAATGGTTTCACCACAAATCGACGAATTGTCGGTATTCATCACCCCGTGGATGAACCCAACCGACATCCAGCTTGCAATCAGGCTGGCCTGCGCATCCCGCACCGCACGCAGCAGCCCCATTGGTCCGTCAACATCCGGGTAATGACGCGCGATGGCATAGTCGGTCAGGGTGCGCAGGCTGCCCAGATCGCCGCGCGCGGCGAACACCTGAAAGGTACCAATGCGCAGATGGCTTGTGGCAACACGGGTCAGTATGGCTCCGGGTAACAGCGTTTCGCGCGCCACTGTTTCGCCGGTTTCAACCACCGCCAGGGCGCGGGTAGTCGGGATGCCAAGGGCGTGCATTGCCTCAGACAGCACATATTCACGCAGCACTGGCCCCAACCAGGCCCGCCCGTCACCGGACCGCGAATAGGGCGTGCGCCCTGCCCCCTTTAGCTGAATATCGCGCCGCAGCCCGTCGGTGCCAATTGTCTCACCCAGCAGAACCGCCCGACCATCGCCAAGCTGCGGGTTATAGTGACCAAACTGATGACCCGCATAGTTCTGCGCAATCGGGTTCGCCCCGTCCGGCACATGATTTCCTGCAAAGACCTGAACCAATTCGGCGGTGTCATCCGTGGGTATTCGCAAAACCCGTGCCAAATCCGCGTTGAATGCCACCAAATTCGGCGATTTCACCGGTGTCGGGGATTGCGAGGCATAAAATGCCTTGGGAAGGCGCGCAAAACTGTTGTCAAAAGGGATCATCAAAGTCATGCGCAATACATAGACCCTGTGCCCTCAAATACCATAGCATTGATGTATCGACTTAACGCGATAGGAACCGACGATGACGCCCGCCCAGATCATTGACCATCTACAGCTTGTTCGACATCCCGAAGGTGGCTGGTATCGCCAGACATGGCAGGATGACACGGCAGGTCGTGCCAGCGGCACCTGCATTTATTTCCTGCTGCAACAGGGGGAAAACAGCCATTGGCACAGGGTCGATGCCACCGAAATCTGGCTTTACCATGCGGGCGCTCCTTTGGTCCTGTCAATCAGCGCCACGGATCAGGGACCAGCACAAGACCACCTGCTAAGCCCGGATTTGCGCAAAGGTGCGCCACAAATCATCGTGCCCACAGATCATTGGCAGGCGGCGCGCAGCACCGGGGAATTTACCTTGGTCAGTTGCACAGTCTCACCGGGGTTTCAGTTTTCCGGATTTACGCTGGCCGATCCCGGCTTTGATATTCCGCGCAGCCTTCAGGACTGATTATCTGCGGTTACAGGAACACTTACCCGACCGCCCCCGACACTGGCCCTGACCCCGGTCGTGCCCGGACAAGACGTCACAAGTCCGCGCATGACCCTAACGGCCAGATAAGCAAAGGCCTGCGCCTCTAGCATATCACCATCCAACCCAACGGATTCGACCGGCAAGACCGGACAATCCAGCGAGACCTGTAGCATCTGCATCAACACCGGATTGTGCCGACCACCGCCCGTGACCAAAATCCGTTTTGGCGGGGTCGGGCAATGTTCGACACCTTGCGCCACACTGGCAGCACACATCGCCGTCAGCGTGGCGGCGGCGTCGGCGTCACTTAGTTCACCAACCAGTGTAATTATTTCCGGGAAATCGTTACGGTCCAGTGATTTAGGTGGCATTCTTGCAAAGAACGGCTCGGCCAAAAATAACTCTAACGCTCCGGTTTCCACGCGGCCCCGCGCCGCCAGCGCGCCGTCGTGATCCATGTCACGCCCCAACCGTTCCTGCATCAGATCATTGACCGGCGCGTTTGCCGGCCCGGTATCAAATGCAAGCAACGCACCAGCCTGGTCCGGCGCATCAAACGACGGATCAACATAGGTCAGATTGCCCACGCCACCCAGATTAAGAAAACACAAAGGCTGTGTCGCCTTAATCCACCGCGCGCAGGCAAAATGAAAGAATGGCGCCAGCGGAGCGCCCTCTCCTCCCATCGCCACATCATCGCTGCGAAAATCCCAGACCACGGGGGTTTGCAATACCTCAGCCAACACCGCGCCATTGCCCACTTGCAATGTGCCCCGCCCGCGCGGCTCATGCGCCAGCGTCTGGCCGTGAAACCCTATCAGATCAACGCCCTCAAACCCGGCCAAAGCCTGAGCATGCGCCGCATCAATCACGGCGGCAGCGGCGTCAACATCGCCCCCTTGCCACTGTCCCAATGCCGCGTGCAGCACCCTGCGTTCGGCATCGGAATAGGCGCGATACTTGCTTTCACCAAAGCCAAATATCTGCTTGCCATCGGTATCAACAATGGCCGCATCGACCCCATCCAGTGACGTTCCTGACATTGCTCCCAATGCTCTTATCGGACCGGATGATCGTTTGCCTTTTATCATGGCTTTTCCTTTGCTCACCTGCGGCCTATACACTGCGACGCAATCAATGTCAGAGGCAAGCCATGACCTACCATCCGAAATCAGATTTCATTGCAGTAATGATGGAACGCGGCTTTCTTGCCGATTGCACGGATTATCAAGGCCTTGATGATGCGCTGATTGCCGGAGTGGTGCCCGGATACATTGGCTTTGATGCCACAGCCAAATCGCTGCATGTGGGGTCACTGATCCAGATTATGACCCTGCGCTGGCTGCAAAAGACCGGCCACAAACCGATCACCCTGATGGGCGGAGGCACCACCAAAGTGGGCGATCCATCATTCCGCGCCGATGAACGCCCGTTGCTGAACAGCGCCCAGATCGACGATAATATTTCGGGTATCAAGCAGGTATTTTCCCAGTACCTTGAATACGGAGACGGTCCCAGTGACGCGCTGATGATCAACAATGCCGAATGGCTGGACGGGTTGAATTATCTTGATTTTCTGCGCGACATCGGGCGGCATTTTTCGGTTAACCGGATGCTGGCCTTTGAATCAGTGAAATCCCGTCTCGACCGCGAACAATCTCTGTCGTTCCTTGAATTCAATTATATGATCCTGCAAGCCTATGATTTTCTTGAACTTAACCGCCGCTATGGCTGTCTGGTTCAGTTCGGTGGTTCAGATCAATGGGGCAATATCGTCAACGGGATCGACCTGACCCGCCGGGTTCTGGATCACCAGATATTTGGGCTGACCACGCCGCTGTTAACCACTTCTGATGGCAAGAAAATGGGCAAATCAGCGGATGGGGCGGTTTGGTTGAATGCTGACATGCGCTCACCTTACGAATTCTGGCAGTTCTGGCGTAATACCACGGATGCCGATGTGGGCCGGTTCCTGAAACTTTATACTGAATTACCGGTGGACGAATGTGATCGCCTTGGCGCGCTAGAGGGGTCCGAAATCAACGCGGCCAAAATTCAGTTGGCCAACGAGGTAACAACCCTGTGCCATGGCGCCAAGGCTGCGGCGACCGCCGAACAAACTTCGCATGATGTGTTTGCACAAGGGGGGATTGGCGATGACCTGCCAACTCTGTCCCTAAGTAGCGCCGACATCGGTGATGGTATTTCCATCGTGCAACTGATCGTCAAATCCGGCCTTGCGAAATCAGGAAAAGAGGCCAAACGCCTGATTTCCGAAAACGGAGCGCGTCTGGATGATGCCCCGTTAACCAATGCCGGGTTGATGATTGATGCGGGCGCGTTGTCGTCACCAATCAAGCTGAGCGCGGGCAAGAAACGCCATGCGCTGGTGAAATTGTCGGATTAAAACCACAGCCAGTCGATCAGGTTCAGAATCAAAAACACCGGAACCGCCAAAGCTGCCGCCAATAAAAAAGCGGCGGCTTTGGTCATTCGGGGGCCGCGCACCGCAATACCGTAAACCTTTATCGATTCCTTCATGCCGCAATTAACGCGACTTTAGGTTTATATAGCCCTAATAGTCCGCATGTTTAATGCGCCCGAAAACCCGCCCACGCCTTTGCAACAACATCCGGGTTTTGCGGCGGCTTTGCGTGCCAGCGGTCAATCGCCGCTCACCTTGTCCGGAGTTGAACCCACTCTGGTGATGCGTCGCAAACTATGGCCCGGATTGCCGGTCGCGATGCTGTCGCGGGCGCGCTTGAACCCCGACACATTGTGCGCGCAATTGCGCGAGGCTGATCTGCAACAAAATCTGCTGGTTCTTTCACCAGATCAACCAACGCCTTTGCTTGCCTCGCTGGGGGCTATTGCGTTGATATCCCCTGCCGCAATTGCCGAAATTGACCTGCGTATCCCGACCGATGTCCGACGCGCGGCGCTAAAACAGAAATGGCGTAATCGACTGTCGCAGGCCGAATCCACCAAATCTTTGCGAATTCAGCATAAATCCATGCCCTTGGATGCAACACACTGGTTGTTCAAGGCAGATACCTGTTTGCAAAGGCAGCGCGGGTTTCGCAACTGGCCTACGGCGCTGACCCTTGCCTATGCACGCGAAAACCCCGGTCAGGCGCGGCTGTTCACCGCATACGAAGGGTGCGATCCCGTGGCCGCAATGTTGTTTCTGCGTCACGGAACCGGGGCGACGTATCACATCGGCCATAGCTTCGAGCGGGGTCGTCAATTGGCGGCCCATTCTCTGCTGTTGTGGCACGCCTGCATCTGGCTTGCGGCCAATGGACACAACCATCTGGATCTTGGAGGGCTCAACACCGAAAGCAACCCCGGTCTGGCGCGTTTCAAACTGGGTGCCGGGGCGACACCGCGTCTGTTGGGCGGAACCTGGATCTGGTGGCCCCCGATGGGTCGGCTGTTTCGCCCGCTTGCGCGGCTTGATCGACGCATGATGCGCCCTCCTGACCCATGGACAGAAACGTCGGGCACGGTTATTTGAACAGTCGTTCATATTATTTCACAGGAGCCAGCCCATGAAACTATCTACAACCGCTGCCATCATCACTGGCGGCGCTTCCGGACTTGGCGAGGCGACCGCCCGCTATTTTACTGCCAATGGCGCACAGGTCACGCTTTTGGACCGCGACGTTGAACGCGGCAAGGCCGTTGCCAGCGAAATCGGCGGCTATTTTGTCGAAACCAATGTAACGGACGAAGATTCGGTTCAGGCCGCTATTGAATTTGCAAAGTCCAAAATGGGCAAGATCACCGCGACGATAAACTGCGCGGGTATTGCCTCCGGGATCAAAACCGTTGGTCGTGACGGCCCTCACCCACTGGATGCCTTTCAGCGCACCATAGAAGTCAACCTTGTCGGTTCGTTCAATGTCGCGCGGCTGGCGTCGGTTGCAATGGCCGAAAACGAACCGGAATCAGACGGTGCGCGTGGCGTCATCATCAACACTGCTTCCGTTGCCGCCTTTGAAGGCCAAAAAGGACAGGTTGCCTATTCCGCGTCAAAGGGTGGCGTTGTTGGCATGACATTGCCCATGGCACGCGATCTGGCCTCGGTTGGGATTCGGGTAATGACCATCGCACCCGGTATTTTCATGACGCCGATGCTTGCTGGTCTGCCCAAAGACGTGCAGGCCGAATTGGCTGCAGATGTTCCAAACCCTGTTCGTCTGGGCGATCCATCCGAATATGGCAAACTGGCCGGCTCGATCGTGGAAATCGGATATTTGAACGGCGAAGTCATTCGAATCGATGGTGCTTTGCGGATGCGCTAAGTCGCGTTTTCGGCCTTTTCTTCCAAGGTCAGCCATTCTTCTTCAGCGGCAGCCAGTTTTTGTTGCCGCTGAACCAAGGCCTTGGTCGCTTTGCTGAATTTCACTGGTTCACGGGTAAATAGCGCGGGGTCTGCCATCAGGTTTTCCAGTTTGGCAATTTCAACCTCAATCCGTTTCATCTCATCCGGCAGCGCCTCAAGCCGGTGTTGTTCGGTAAACGACAATCCCGGTTTCGCAATATTTTTGCGCTTTATCTTCTGCTCGTTAGTCTTTGTTTTATCGACTTTTTCCGGGCTACTCACACCTTTTTGTAAGCGATAATCGCTCCAGCCGCCAGCATAGACAACCGCCTTGCCGTCCCCCTCCATCGCGATGGTCATTGTTGCCACGCGATCCAGAAAAT
>JAHRVZ010000247.1 GCA_019090405.1 Paracoccaceae bacterium | reverse complement strand
GGCGGAATGACAACACCGCCAGCGCCTTGTACAGGCTCTGCAATAAAGGCGGCGATACGGTTTTCGCCCTGTTCCAATATCGCTTTTTCCAGCTCTTGCGCGCAGGCCAGACCGAATTCTTCGCGATCCATGTCGCCACCTTCGGCCCACCAATGGGGCTGGGCGATGTGAAGGATATCGGGGATCGGCAGGCCGCCTTGTGCGTGCATATAGGTCATTCCACCCAGCGAACCGCTGCCCATGGACGACCCGTGATAGGCATTTTTGCGGCTGATAATAATGGACTTTTCGGGTTTGCCTTTTTCGGCCCAATAGGTACGAACGATACGGATGTTGGTGTCGTTCGCTTCGGAACCCGAACTGGCAAAGAACACATGGTTCAGATCACCCGGCGTCAGTTCAGCGATCTTTTTCGCCAGCGCAATCACCGGAACATGCGTCGATTGAAAGAACGTGTTGTAATACGGCAGTTCGCGCATTTGACGGCTGGCGGCATCGGCCAATTCGTCACGGCCATAGCCGATGTTGACACACCAAAGCCCTGCCATCGCATCCAGTATCTGGTTGCCTTCGCTATCGGTCAGATAGACGCCTTTGGCACGGGTAATAACGCGCGCGCCTTTCTCGGCCAGTTCGGCATTGGATGTAAACGGGTGCATATGGTGGGCAGCGTCCAGCGCCCGAAGCTCTGCAGTGGGCAAGTGGTTGGTAATCACAGACATAGTGAACTCTCCTGATTCACGGGATCACAACAGAATATGATCAAATTTATTGGTGTCAATCGAATCAGCATGATTCGTCCTGATTGCGCAACACGGCAGTGACCTGTTCGATCCCCTGTTCTATATCACGGTTCATTGCCTTGGCCGCTTCAGCCGGGTCGTTAGAGCGCAGGGCGGTCAAGATATCTTTGTGCCAATCCGGTAAATTTTGAGTACCCATCCGACCGCAAACAACGCGCAAAGAAGGGCCAAACCGCAGCCATAAACGTTCTACCAGCTCGGCCAGGATCGGGGCGTTTGCATACGAATATAAAGTTGTGTGAAACTGATAATTCCTAGACAGATAACCGGCTATGTCGCCCGCGGAAATGGCGGCATCCAGGGCGTCATCTATGCGAGTCAAATCGGTCAGCTCAACCGGCTTTATGTGCAAAGCCGCACGGCGAGTAAGCTCGGACTCGATTGATTTTCTTGCAAAATACAGCTCGTTTGCATCTTGAGCCGTTAACACCGGAACGCTGACACGGCGATTGCCCTGAAAGGTCAGTGCTCCATCTGAAATCAACCGCCGGATTGCTTCGCGGACTGGTGTCATTCCGGCGTTTAGTGAGTTGGTCAGACCTTGTATTGTTATCGCCTGACCCGGCGCCAGTTCACCAAACAAGATCTGGGTGCGAAGTTGCTGATATACCCGTTCATGAACCGGGGTCTGAGGCGTGTCGGACTGAACCTTGTTATTCGTATTTTTCATCAGTTTCACTTGAACGCCTTTGTGCAGAATAACTTGTCTTGCGTAACATCTCGCTGCGTGGAAACATATATGCTATAGCTGAGAATAGCAAAACTTGATCAAATCTGCGAAGCCTGCAATAAGTCAGGCCGCATCAGGGAGAATAACATGAAATTACATCTAACAACGTTGACGGCTGTTTTGGCGCTGGGCACCTCTGTCGCCTTTGCCGAAGAGGTACGTGTCTATAATTGGTCGGACTATATCGACGAAGATCTGCTAAGCAAATTCGAGGACGAGACCGGTATCACGCTGATCTATGATGTGTTTGACAGCAACGAGGTCCTAGAGACCAAAATGCTGGCCGGCGGGTCGGGTTACGACGTCGTCGTGCCATCAGGGACGTTTCTGCAACGCCAAATCACAGCCGGAGCATTTCAGGAACTGGACATGTCCAAGCTGTCCAATGCAGGCAACCTTTGGGATGTGATCGCAGCGCGGACAGAACAGTATGATCCAGATAACGCCTATTCGATTAACTATATGTGGGGCACAACCGGGCTTGGCGTGAATGTTGGCAAAGTCACCGAAGTCTTGGGTGATGACGCTCCAATCGGATCGCTTGATCTGGTGTTTAACCCCGACAATATGGCGAAACTTGCAGAATGCGGCGTACATTTTCTGGATGCTCCGTCCGAAATGATCCCAGCCGCGTTGGCCTATTTGGGCGAAGACCCCGATAGTCATAAGCCCAAAGTCATTGCCAAAGCCGAGGCAGTTCTGTCAGCCGTACGCCCGTACGTGCAAAAATTTCATTCCAGCGAGTACATCAATGCGTTGGCCAATGGTGATATCTGCGTTGCTTTTGGTTGGTCCGGCGACATCCTTCAGGCGCGTGATCGTGCGGACGAGGCCGATAATGGCGTCGAAATCGCCTATAACGCCCCAAGCGAGGGTGCGTTGATGTGGTTTGACCAAATGGCGATTCCGGTAGATGCACCAAACCCCGAAGCTGCGCATAAATTCCTGAACTTCATTCTGGATGCCGAAAACATGGCGGCAGCGTCCAATTATGTCTATTACGCTAACGGCAATCTGGCGAGTCAGCCAATGTTGGAAGAAGATGTAATTGGTGACCCGGCAATCTATCCGAATGAGGCTACGCTGGAGAATCTGTACACTACTTCACCCTACCCGCCCAAGGTGCAGCGGGGGGTCACGCGACTGTGGACCAAGGTCAAGTCCGGTACTTGATCTGATACGAATGAGGGCGGGCCAGTTGGTCCGCCTTTCTTTTTGCCCAAAGATGTGAGGCCCGAATTGGCAGCTAATGAATTTGCACCATGGGAAGATCCGCAGGCCAAACCGCTGATCCGGTTCCGCAATGTCACCAAACGTTTTGGTGAATTTACCGCCATCGACAACATTACGCTGGATATCTACGCGCAGGAATTTTTTGCACTGCTTGGACCGTCTGGCTGTGGGAAAACCACGATGATGCGGATGCTCGCAGGTTTTGAGAACCTGACCGAAGGCGTTATCGAGCTTGATGGGGTTGATGTGGGCAATGTCGCGCCGAACAAACGCGCGGTGAACATGATGTTCCAATCCTATGCGCTGTTTCCACACCTGACGGTTTGGGAGAACATCGCATTTGGTTTGCGCCGGGCCAAGATGCCCGCCGCTGATCTTACCAATCGCGTCGAAGAAATGCTGAAACTAACCCGGCTTGAACGTTTTTCCAGCCGTAAACCGCACCAGATTTCTGGTGGTCAACGGCAGCGCGTGGCTTTGGCGCGGTCTTTGGCGAAGGCTCCGAAACTGTTGTTGCTGGACGAACCGCTTGGGGCTTTGGACAAAAAGCTGCGGCAGGAAACCCAGTTTGAACTGATGGATATTCAGGAAAAAACCGGCACGACCTTTGTCATCGTGACCCACGATCAGGAAGAGGCGATGACCGTCGCCAGCCGAGTCGCCGTGATGGACGAGGGCAACCTTATGCAGGTCGCCACACCTGACCGCATTTATGAAAACCCAAATTCGGTCTATGTGGCTGATTTTATTGGTGATGTGAATCTAATTAAGGGTACGGCCAAGTCCATTGGCGAAGGTCAATATCAGATCAATTGGATGGAGTCTTTGCCACCTTTGAATGCAAAATCGTCCTTGCCATTAAGCGACGGGCAATCCTGTCATCTGGCGATCCGGCCAGAAAAAGTGGCGATTAACGCAGAAAAACCCGAAGGTGCGGTTAATGCTGTACAGGGCAAAGTGCTGGACATCGCCTATCTGGGCAATCTTTCGACCTATTATGTTCAACTGGCTGATGGCACCATCATCAAGGCGCAAACGGCCAACACGCGACGCATTTCACGACGCAGTTTCACGTGGGAAGACCCGGTCTGGCTGTCCTGGACAGCAACCGCCGGTGTTTTGCTGGAAAGTTGATGCGCCGTTTTCTTCTGATTGCAGTCCCCTATGCTTGGTTGCTGGTTCTGTTCTTGGTGCCGTTCCTGATTGTCCTGAAAATCTCACTTTCTGATGCGGCGCTGGCCCGGCCTCCGTACACGCCGCATTTTGAATGGGCCGAAGGGGTTTGGGCCTTCTTCAGCCAGCTTGATTTTGAGAATTTCGTCTTTCTGACCAGCGACTCGCTGTACTGGAAGGCCTATCTGGGCAGTCTGCAAATCGCTTTGATTTCAACCGTTTTTACCCTGCTGATCGGATACCCCATCGCCTATGGCATGGCCCGCGCGCCCGAAGAATGGCGGCCAACGCTGATGATGCTGGTGATCCTGCCGTTCTGGACCAGTTTCCTGATCCGCGTTTATGCGTGGATGGGTATCCTTAGCAAAGAGGGGTTTTTGAACCAGTTCCTGTTGTGGAGCGGAATCATCAACGAACCCCTTGTCATTCTGAACACTAACACAGCTGTCTATATTGGCATCGTTTACACCTATTTACCGTTTATGATCCTACCAGTTTATGCTGCTTTGGACCGGATGGATGGGTCACTTATCGAAGCCGCCGAAGACCTTGGATGTTCGCGGCTGACCGCCTTTTGGTTGGTCACGATACCGCTTTCGCGCAATGGTATTGTTGCTGGTTGTTTCCTTGTTTTCATCCCGGCCATGGGTGAATTTGTGATCCCGTCCTTGCTGGGTGGATCGCGGACGTTGATGATCGGCAAAGTGCTGTGGGAAGAATTTTTCTCAAACCGCGATTGGCCGGTGGCGTCTGCTGTGGCCGTGGTTCTGTTGTTGATCCTGATCGTGCCAATCATGCTGTTCCAGCGAAACCAACAAAAACAAGCAGAGGCAGAACAATAATGCGCCTAAGCTGGTTCAATGTGGTGTCGCTGACCTTTGGGTTTGTGTTCCTGTATCTGCCGATGATCATTCTGGTCATCTACAGCTTTAACAAAAGTAAACTGGTTACCGTTTGGGCCGGATTTTCAACCAAATGGTACGGCGAGTTGTTGCAGAATGAGGCCTTTCTGAACGCGGCCTGGGTGACTTTGAAGGTTGCCGTAATCTCATCCACTTTCGCCACGATATTGGGCACAATGGCCGCCTATGTTTTGGTCCGAAGCGGTCGGTTTTTTGGCCGTACATTGTTTTCCGGTATGATTTATGCACCGCTGGTCATGCCCGAAGTTATCACCGGCCTGTCATTGTTGTTGCTATTCATTGGCATTGGAATGGATCGCGGCGTGATGACGGTTGTGTTGGCACACACAACGTTTTCAATGTGTTACGTCTCGGTTGTTGTGTCGTCTCGGTTGTTTACTTTCGATCAATCACTAGAAGAGGCGGCCTTGGATCTGGGCTGTTCTCCGGCTCAGGCATTCCGCCTTGTAACCCTGCCAATCATCGCACCGGCTGTGATATCCGGCTGGTTGTTGGCGTTTACCTTGTCTTTGGATGATCTGGTTATCGCGACATTTACCACTGGTCCTTCGGCCACCACGCTGCCGATCAAGATTTATTCGGCGGTGCGTCTGGGTGTCAGCCCGGAAATCAATGCACTATCCACCCTCATGATCGCAGTTGTTACCATCGGCGTCATTCTTGCGTCGCTAGTTTCAAAGCGTAACGTGGCCAATAAGCGCCGCGAGGAGTTGGCCGCAGTCCGCGCAGAATGAAGCGTATTTATTCGAAATACGCCTATGGTCCGGGTCCGCGCGATACATGCTGGTGGGACGAAACCATTGCAGCCCCGGACTGGCCGGTATTGCAGGGCGAATTAGCTGTTGATGTTGCCATTGTCGGCGGCGGTTTCACCGGCCTGTCTGCTGCTTTGCATTTAGCTGAATCTGGCGCGACGGTCGCCGTTCTTGAGGCAGAAACCCCAGGATGGGGCGCGTCAGGGCGCAATGGCGGGTTCTGTTGTTTGGGTGGGGCAACGCTGTCAGCACCTGCCATGGCAAATGCTTTTGGCACAGCGGCAGCTGAAGAATATGGCCGAGCTGAAGTTAATGCGGTCAATCTGGTGTCTGGTCTGTTGGACAGATTCAATATTGACGCAGATCGTCATTCGAATGGTGAAACACAACTGGCGCATCGACCAAAAGACATGGATCGTTTTCGGAAATCAGCGTCGCAAAATCCTGAACAGACTCTGATCGAACCTGCTGATCTGGCTGCGCATGGGATGAATGGCCCGTTTCATGGGGCGTTAACTATGCCTGTTGGTTTTGGACTGAATCCACGCAAGTATTTGTTTGGATTGGCGCAGGCCGCATCGTCGGCAGGAGCACAATTATTCCAACGTAGTGCTGCGAATGCGATACATAAGGACGGGTCAGGCTATCTGGTGCAAACCAAGGTGGGCCAACTGCGGTGCAAGCAGATAATAGTCGCCACCAACGGATATTCCAGCGAAGATCTGCCGCGTTGGTTGGCGGGTAGATACATTCCGACCCAGTCTACGGTTCTTGTTACTCGCCCGATGACCATTGATGAACTTTCTACGCAAGGCTGGACAAGTGATCAGATGGCCTATGACACGCGAAATTTGTTGCACTATTTCAGGCTGATGCCGGATCGTCGGTTTCTGTTCGGAATGCGCGGAGGTCTCATTTCCTCGCCAAACGCTGAAAGCCATGCCCGTCGACGCACCCGGAGAGATTTTGAACGGATGTTCCCAGCTTGGCGCAATGTTCCGTCAGTTAATTCATGGTCTGGCATGGTCTGTCTGTCGCGTAAACAGGTGCCGTTTGCCGGGCCGGTACCCGGTCAGCGGGGCATATTTGCCGGGTTTGCCTATCACGGAAATGGAGTAGCAATGGGCACCAACGTCGGACGCCTTTTGGCCGGGATGGCCGGAGCCAATGTGGTGGGTTCAAAAGTTCCAGAAGTGATAAGATCGCCAACTGGCCGGTTTCCCTTTGGGCGCGCGCGCCGGGTATTGCTGCCAGCGGCCTATGCTGTAATGGGCTTGGCGGATCTGTGAAGGACAGCTAACTTTGGCCGATAACGGCGTTGAGATATTCGCACTCCAGATCAAATCCGTCTAAGTAATCGTCGTTTCCCTGATCCAGTTGCCAGAGACAATAGGCCGACATGCGCCAATGATACCAAGCCTTAAGAGTTTGGTATCTTTGAACAATCGTTGTATCTGGGTAAGCCGTCAAAAATTGCCGCTCTTCGTCCAAAGTCAGCGGCGCACCGCGATATAGTTTTTGCATCGCTGGTGATAGAAACAAAGCAAGGTCTTCAGTCGGGTCGCCATTAGTCGGGCATTGCCAGTCGATCAACACCGGGTCTTGCTCGGCCATGACGATATTCCCAGGCACTGGATCACCGTGGATCAAACAAGGCCGGTCGAACGGTGAAACAAACCAATTTGGCATCTTTGCTTTGATACGATCACGACTGTTTGCGTGACATCGGGCAAGAATGCCCAGCGTTTGTCGCCTAATTCCCACGCTGCCGTTGACCCCCGATGTCAATCCGGCCAACGGCGGTTGCGCATGGAGGCGGGCCAAAAGCCTGGCCACAGCGGCTGAATCGCTGGCCCAATCTCTGCCATTGACGTGTTCATAAATGATCCAGCGGCCAAGCGAGTGGTTGCCTTGAGTCAATAGCCGTGGTGCCAGACCAGTCGCATCCAGCGTATTCAGGCAATTGATTTCACTATGCGGATTGTTTTCAAAAAGAGGGTTTGAATTGGTATCGCGATATAATTTCAGGACTTTGGTTTCGCAACCATTCCCGAATTGCCATACCAGATTGGTGCGCCCACCATGCAGAACCTCGAACCTGTCGCCCGTTGCGACATGCCCCGCATTGGACAGGTGGCGTAACAATTGTTCTGGCGGAGTTGTCAGATTAGGTTTCAGCGCGAGGCTCCGATGTGAAACTGGCCTTGTCGTTTGCAAACATAGATCCAAGTTGGCCTACATATCAGGCTTTATGGAAAGCTACTTATCGCAGCGCTTTGTGATATTCCATACCGTCCAACGGAATCAAAATTTGGCGTGAAGACTGCCGCGCATAAAAATCCCTTACATAGGAGAACGCAAAGCCGAAACTGAAGTTGCCAGAACTGAATGCCCGCCTTCCAGAACCAACACGACTTCGCCTTGAATCACCTGAGCTTCGTCAATGCGGGCATAAACCTCTGCAGGGTCTGCAACTACCAGTTCATCGTCCACATAACTTTCAATCGTAAAATTATACACACCGTGGTCGACCAGATCGCCGCTGGTGTTATATCCGTGCCACTGTACAGAGTCATCCGAGACCTCAATTTGTGTTCTCTGGATTTCGTTGCCAGCCTCATCTGTCACAACCATGTAAACTTCATCCGCCAGAATATAGGGATTGGGTGAGATTTCTATTGGATCGCCATCAAAATACATCGGCGTATTCGCCCGCGCCTCCATTCCGACCCAACTGGCAAGGGATGCCATGTTTGACGTACCGGTTAGCCCATACAATGCTGCCAGCATATCGTTGGTCAGAACCTGTTGTTCAACCATAGAAAACTGTGCCAGTTGCGACGCAAATTCGGTGGAATCAATAGGATCCATTGGGTCTTGGTAGCGGGCTTGTGCGGTCAGCAGTTTGATAAACGAATCGAAATCTGAAGTCACAGAAGTTGGCGCTGCCGCACTTGTCGTGGATTGCACCGCTGCTGTAGACGTTTGTTGGGTTGTAGATTCTGCAATTTCCATTGATTTTCCTATAGTCTTATATCTAAGCCAGTAGTTTGCGCAGACAATGTTGAAAGATTTGTTGGGTCAGCAATATCTGTCGTCTGATCTGACGTAAGTTGGCTGTTGGATTCGGACTGCCCTGATGTTTGCGCGTCTCCGCCAGAGAATTCAAAGCCAATATTTTCATATCCCAACTGGCGAAATTCAGTTTCAAGCTGTTCGATATGACGGCGCATTAGTTCAAGCGTTTCAGGTCGTTCGGCCATAATCGAGACGCTCAGGCCGGTATCCAAATTTGTTAAGGCAATGCGCACTCGTCCAAGTTCTTCAGGATTTAGAGCCACTTCGACGGGTTGACCGGGATGCCGGATAATGGCGTCTACCATCTGGGTACCCGCAGACCGAACTGTACCAGAACGAACCGCATCAGAGGTTGCGTAAGTTGCTGAATTTGTGCCGACATTCAGGTTTGAACGCGCGAGATCTGACTCGGACATTTCTGAGATTGGACTGAAATCTTTAGTGCTTTCGTCAGTTCCAACTGGTTCAGCCTGAGCGGTTGCAAACGTCGGAGGCATGGGCGGTCGGTCTGCGGTATTTAGATGCTCAGCCGGATTCGGAACAATTGCACGTTTTTCAACCGGCAGTTTCGAATAATCTTGCTGCAAGTTCTGCTTGTGCATTTCTACGGCATTTGCGTGAGATTCTGCCATCCGTGAAATTTGAATTTCCTGGCTGGCCGGAATGTTCAGGCGCTGCATGTTTGATGTTTTATATAGGTTTTGCGGTTCCAGATCGGCGCCTTTTGATCCCCGCAAGTGTTTTGTTGCCATTTCTACAGATGGTGTTTGGTGGACCTCCGGCTTGGAAATTTTGGCTTCGACACCTTTCAAAATTTCCGGGTTGTTCACGACGCTGGGTATGGTTTGAAGCGCAGATTCCGCTGATCCCACTTGCCTAGGACCAACAAATTCCTGCGCAACTGCCGACGCTACCACAGGTGGTTTAGCCGAAAACGGCATTACTTCTATTGGGTTCGCTTTCTTTGGAGTGACTTGCCTCTTATCGCCGACTCCAATTTCGGCGATGGTGGGCTGGTTCAGTTTTGTTTTGACCTCTGCCATTATAGGCAATTCATCTGGATTTTCAGTGTCCGATTGGTCGATCATTTCAGGCTCGGACTCAGAGTCTATCGTGGGTTCTTCCTGCTGTAACAGTGAAAAAAGCGCGCTGAATGCGTTTTCGCGCGCAGGTTTTGTTGCTGTAATATTGCCACCTTCAACAGGGGTATCCCCGACAAGTGACTGAGCAATAGAAATCTGCATCTGTTCCCGACCTTTCCTGCGAGTCGCCGTCAACACTGCACCATTTAAGTTACGATAATTTTAACCGCTAATCGTGCAGGATGTTGAAATCACAAACACTGAGGCGACTTAATGAATTCAATTTTACCATTGTCCAATGTGCCCTTGCATACTGGCGACGCTGCACTGCGACAGGCTGCACAAGACCTTGAAACGACGTTTTTGTCAGAAATGTTAAAATCTTCGGGATTTGGCAAAAGCCGCGAATCTATGGGTGGCGGCGCTGGCGAAGACCAGTTTGCTAGCCTTTTGGTCCGGGCGCAGGCGGAACATATGACCAAAGCTGGCGGAATCGGGCTGGCCGAGGTGTTTTTTAATGCTCTAAAGGAGACTCAAAATGAAATCTGAAAACTTCCAACCCCTGATTGATAAGCTGGATGAACTACTTGATTCCGAGAAAAAAGCATTGGTGCAGGGCGATATAGACCGAGTTGGCCAATTGATGCCGCAAAAAGAATACCTGGTTGAAAGCCTGAATGCGCAGGATAATCTGGATCGCAAAAACTTAGCCAGATTGCACCAGAAAGTGATGCGTAATCAAACACTGCTAGACAGTGCCCTGGAAGGTATTCGTGCGGTTGCAACCCGGATGTCGGAACTAAGACGCGTGCGTAGCGGCCTGGAAACTTATGACGAAAGAGGACGAAAGCAGCACTTTGGGGATCAAAGATCTACGCAAGTTGAAAAACGGGCATAAGCGCAGGATTTGTAAAAAATGCAATCTAAGCAGCAAAGGGGTTTTAGGACTCTATTAGCACATGTTGACGCATGATTTCCTTGCACCTGACATCAGGTGGCACGATTTCAACATCATAGAGATCGTATCGGTCAGAAAGACGTTAGTCCGTCCAAAGGGGGCGGGATGAAACCGGGCGGAACTTGCCCTATGACTAAAGGATCTATGCTATGTCAAGCATTCTGACAAACAACAGTGCCATGGTTGCGCTGCAAACACTTCAGGGAATCAACCAGAACCTGGCGGATGTTCAGGGCGAAATTTCGACCGGTAAACGGATCGGATCAGCCAAGGATAACTCAGCAGTCTGGGCAATTTCCAAAGTGATGGAGTCTGATGTTAACGGGTTTCAGGCGATTTCGGACAGTCTGGGGCTTGGAGAGGCCACAGTCGCAGTTGCCGCCAACGCCGCTGAAACAATCACCGACCTTTTGACCCAGATGAAAGGTAAGATCGTCGCCGCACAAGAAGACAATGTTGATCGCAGCAAAATCAATGATGATGTTACTGCGTTAAAGGACCAGATCAATTCCGTCGTGTCTGCAGCGCAGTTTAACGGGTTGAATTTGGTGGACGGTTCGACCAGTTCTGCTGACATTCTGGCGTCGCTTGACCGCGACAGTTCAGGTGGCGTGACCGCAAGTTCAATCACCGTTACAGCTCAGGATATGTCGACAGGTAGTTATACCGCCAACGACATTTTTGGTAGCAGCGGTGGTACCCCCTCTACAAACGGCGATACGGTTGTTTTGTCGCTCGACAATGGCGGTGGGACCGACACAATCACGATTGATGACTCTGCCGGGTCAGCCTTTGCTGAAGGTGACAAGGTCAGCTTTGCAATCGGCGATCAGTCGGTATCATATACAGTGACCGCTGACGATGCCGCAGCAACAACCACATCAGACATCGTTGCCGTCGCTTTGAAAGGCAAAATTGATAGTCTTGGTATCGCAGGCTTGACTGTTGATTATGACAGCGGCTCGCCAGGTGAATTGGTATTTGACAATTCCGGCGGTGATGACCTGACAGTTTCGGGTCAGTTTACCAACGCGGGTTCTGGTGGTTTGGGTGCTATGGCAGCGATTGACGTTTCCACTGGTTCTGGCGCGACTGCAGCTTTGGCATCAATTGAATCACTGATCAGCACCTCAATTGATGCGGGAGCGTCGTTTGGTTCGGCTCAGGGGCGGATAGCGACTCAATCCAATTTTGTTTCGAACCTGACGGATTCTCTAAAGTCCGGAATCGGAGCCATGGTAGACGCCAACATGGAGGCCGCCTCGGCCCGATTGCAGGCGCTTCAAGTGCAGCAACAGCTTGGTGTGCAATCGCTGTCGATTGCAAATCAGGCACCGCAAACGATTCTGTCGTTGTTCCGCTAAGTTCTTTGGTTGGGGCGTAACGCGCCCCGACCACCCTAACCCTTAGACAAAATATGTGAGGACACGACGTGAACGCCATTTCTCAGGCGCAGCGCGCCTATTCAACCGCATCGTCGCCGATCCGAACGACTCGCGGAACAGAATACGACGCGATTGCCCGAATTACTTATAAGCTTAAAACAGCGGCCGCAAAAGGGCCGGATGGATTTGCTGCTTTGGTTGACGCAATGCAAAGCAACAACAAAATGTGGCAAATTTTCGCAATTGATGTTGCCGATAAAAACAACTCGTTGCCCAAAGAGCTGAAAGCCCGGATTTTTTATCTGGCAGAATTCACACGGCAACATACCAGCAAAGTTCTCGCGCGCCGGGAAGATGTTGCACCACTATTAGAAATCAACCTGGCCATTTTGCGTGGTCTTCGGACAGGAGCAGAATGATATGGCCGGACTAGTCTTAAAACTGGGCCCACGTGAGCGCATTTTGATCAACGGAGCCGTCATCGAAAATGGAGACAGGAGGTCACGCCTGTCGATCATGTCACCAGAGGCAAACATATTGCGTCTGCGTGACGCCATTCACCCGAATGAGGCTACAACGCCAGTGCGACGAGTCTGCTATGCTGCTCAGTTGATTTTGACAGGTGATAGTGACCCGGAAACTGCTCGCCAACCTTTGTTAGGTCTGATCGAGGATCTGAGTCAGGTATTTGTCGATGCTGACAGTCGTTCATCATTGGCAAGGGCCACCGAGGCTTTGATTGAGGAGCAATATTACAAATGCCTCAAGGCGTTGCGCGATCTGTTGCCACGCGAAGATCGCTTGTTTGCGTCGCGCGCGCTATGAGCTATCAGCCCGTTGTTGTTGGGTCCGGATTGGCGGGCTGGCGATTTATTGAGCGTACATATGACGCTCAATATGAAGCATTTGGAAAGTCCGCCGTTCTTGAGCGCGATACCGATTATTTTGAGCAAAATATCGGCTCGATTCAATCTGCAAGCGATCTTGTTTCAGATCGACGCTTGCTTGGTGTTGCGCTGGGCGCATTTGGTTTGAAAGATGACCTGGACAATCGCTATTTTATTCAGAAAATTCTTGAAGATGGTACTTCGGCGGATTCCGCTTTGGCCAATCGGTTGGCCGACGATCGGTATAGTAAATTTAGCCAGGCCTTTGGATTTGGACCGGGTGAAACCGTAAAGACCGGTGATGTCGCCAGCATGGGCGAAATTTTGGATAGCCACAAAGCACAAGAGTTTGAGATAGCAGTGGGGGAAACCGATGAAACGCTACGCATAGCGCTCTATACACAGCATTCGCTGGTCGACCTGGCAAACAGTGATGCGAGTGATGATACACTTTGGTATAAAGTAATGGGAACGGCGCCTTTGCGGTCTCTTTTTGAGACAGCGCTGGGTCTGCCAGAGGCATTTGGGCAAATCGACCTCGATCGTCAGCTTGGCGTATTCAAAGAACGACTAGAGCAGTTTACCGGAAATGACAGTATTCAACAGTTTCGCGAGCCAGAGTCACTCGAGCGGATAACAAATTTGTATCTTGCAAGATCACAAATCTCTGAAACTGGTGGCGTAAACTCTTCGGGATCGAACGCACTGGTTTTGTTGCAAGCGGCAATTCAGTGAATTGGTGAAGAACAAGGTAGGGTCGGTCACTAAATAGCTGGGGTCAGGTAACTTTTGCAAAAACAAATTATTTGGGTCCAAACTTCTCCAAGTTTGTAAGTCTAATATGAAAGCAGCATGTAATTCGTAAACCTAGAGGCGTTGGGTATTAGGTTTGTCGATCTTTTGGAAATGCGGCCCGACGTAGAATCAGACCAAGTCGATCAAAGCTGTGGCTGATCCCCTCTCTATCGGGGCGAGCGAAAAAACTATCGAGTTCAGGCCAGGCCTTTATCGCGCGATCCAGGTCAGGATCAGCACCCGGAGTGTAGAGCCCTGCATTGATCATGACCTCTGATTTCTCGTAGTATCCCAGCAGTTTACGCACTTCTGATATAGTCGTATTTTCAGCATCGGACGCAGCCAATGGCAATGACCTCGACACAGATTTTCCAACGTCAATAGCTGGGTATCTGCCGCGTTCAGCAATGTCGCGGCTTAAAATGATGTGACCGTCCAGTACGCCGCGCAAAATGTCGGCGATTGGTTCATCCATATCTGACCCTGCAACCAAAACGCTAAAAACAGCAGTGATTGAGCCCTGACCGCCAACCCCGGGACCTGCCCGTTCACAAAGCCCTGTTATCAAAGGAGTAACTGATGGGGGAAACCCACGCAAAACAGGCGCTTCTCCTGCAGGTACTGAAATTTCCCGATGTGCTTCGGCAAATCGCGTAATGGAATCTGCAAGGAAAAGCACATTCAGTCCTTTGTTCCGGAAATGCTCAGCAACGGTCATGGCTGACCAGGCGCAACGTCGCCGAGTCAGGGCAGATTGATCTGAAGTGGCTGCAATCACGACCGCACGCTTCATGCTTTCCGGACCCATGACGCGTTCAACAAAGTCGTTAACTTCGCGACCGCGTTCTCCGATTAGCGCAATAACAACGACATCGGCTTGCATATTTCGGGCGAGCGTAGCGAGTAATTGTGATTTTCCGACACCGGATCCGGCAAAAAGCCCAACACGTTGCCCTTCAACAATAGGTAAAATTGTATTGAGAACGGCAAGCCCTGTGGCCAGCCGTTCCCCCATAGAATCGCGGTTCGCGGCAGCGGCTGGTAAAGCCATCAGGTCCCGAGATATTGCTCCACGAAGCAAGGGTTTTCCGTCCAGAGGGCGGCCAAACGGATCAATAACACGCCCAATCCAATGCGCGTCGGGGGCAAATTCGGGTGTTCGTTTAAGGGTGGCCCGATCCGCCAATGCAACGCTCACAGGCGACGATTCAGGGAGCATATATATCAATTCAGGGTCGATTTTTGATATTTCACCCATCAGAGGTAACCCATTTTTTCGATGAACCGTGATTAGGTCACCGGTTCTGGCCACGTCTGTCAGACCATGAATTTCAATCATCCCGCCCTGCACGCCAACGACCCGACCAACCGGTCGTGAAATTTGCAAAGATTTGATTTCTGCCAAAAGCCCGTCAATTTCTGAATGCACGTTTCTTCGCCTTTCAATGTGTCCTGACAACAGTTTTTAAACGAATCAGGGTTAAGCCTTGGTTGAAATCAATCGAGGGAGAAGCCCCGATGTTCACAAACCTGAACGTCTTTAAGATGGCAGAGGCAATGGCGGTACACGCCGGACAGCGCCAGGCCATC
>JAHRVZ010000246.1 GCA_019090405.1 Paracoccaceae bacterium | reverse complement strand
GTCCTGAAATGAGAACAAAGGGTCAACAAGTAGTTAATTGTAAGACCTGAAGAACCGGAGACGCCGCTATGATGACTCAGCTGAAAACGACCTTTCGCCGTTCGCAAAATACGTTGTTGCAGGATGCAGCAGGGTTGACTGCGGTGCTGATTATCATGGCTGTTGCGCTGCATCTTCCGGCTCTTGCGTGATGATCTAACCCGTTTCTGCCTGCGACCCTCATGCCGGGCGCTCTACATCCCTGTCCCAACTTAGATGCTAGGGTGATTACCTGTCCCAAAACCCTTGCGGGCCTGTTTTCAGGTCCAATTGGGCGCCTCGGAGCCTACATGAGAATTGCACAACCTGCCGCCGCCATCCGCCCGGATGTGCGGCGGTCTTTTTTTGGCGGGCCTAAGTTTGCGGGACTCAAAGCTGTCCGGTTTGGAAAATGTTTAGCAGTGCAGACAAAATGGCGTTTGCGGCAACAGAGGCCAAAATCATCCCCATGACGCGGCTGACAATAGCAGATCCCGCCAGACCGATCAGCCGGATAATTGGATCAGCGAACAGCATCAACACGAAAGCAACGGCGATCACGCAGACCATGATGATGGCGGTGATAGATTGCTCAAGAATACCATGCTGGCTGTTGTCGGTCAGCATGACAATGGCCAGCATAGCCCCCGGAGACGCAAGCGACGGCACCGCCAGGGGGAAAATACCGGGGCTGGGTTTTTCGGTCCCAGAATCGGATTCAGACTGGCGCTGTTCGGTTTCGGGTTTGGATTCACCAAAGATCATTGTCAGGGCGAACAAAAACAGCACGACACCGCCCGCCACCTGAAATGAATTCAGACCGATGTCCAGAGCGTCGATCAACAGTTGCCCAAAGATGAGGAAGAACAACAATATGCCGACACTGACCAACGCCGCCTGCAACGCGGTTTTGCGACGTGCGACCTGTCCCATGCCTGCCGTCACCGCGATAAAAACCGGCACCGTTCCGATGGGGTCAATCACCACCCACAAGGTCACAAACCGTTCAAGTAAATCCATTTATTGGCCCTCATTAAATATACAAAGCGACAGTATTACATTCGGGGTATTTCACAAGTTGGGTGTTTAGGCGCAATTGGATTGTTCGGCCAGTGTCATCGCCTCGAGCGTCGCCTCGAGCGCCAGCAATATCGACGCATGCCGGTTTTTGTAGTCACGCGCAGGGATCAAGACCTCGAGGCCATCAAAAGGCGCATCGGGTGGCGGGCCATCCTGTTTCAGCATTGCCAAAAGCTGATCGCGGGCCGTTTCCAGCTGCGTACGGGTTGCGCCAAGGATGGTGGCTCCGACAATGGCGGCCGATGCCTGACCCAGCGCGCAGGCTTTGACGTCCTGACCAAAGGCGGTGATCTGGCCATTTTGTACGTTCACATCCACGGTCACGGTCGATCCGCATAGCGGCGCGCGGCGTTTGATGGTGGCATCGGGCGCGGAAAGGCGGTCGAGATGCGGTATATCTGCCGCCAGAGCCAGAATTCGGCCAGAATAAAGTTTAATCAGATCAGTTTCGCCAGACATGGCTTTTCCTTATGCGGTGTTGCACATACATAGTCGTGCAATGCGCGTATGCAAAAGGTTTTTACCATGTCCTTTGATCCATTGACTTTGACCTATAACGACGCAGGGCTGATCCCGGCTATTGCGCAGGATGAGGCATCCGGTGAGGTGCTGATGATGGCATGGATGAATGCCCAGTCAGTTAAGCGTACTTTAGAGACCGGGCGGGTGACGTATTGGTCGCGGTCGCGTCAGGCGTTTTGGGTTAAGGGCGAAACCTCGGGCCATATGCAGCAATTGGTGGATTTTCGTGTCGATTGTGACCGCGATTGCCTGTTGGTCGTTGTGCGTCAGGTGGGTCCGGCCTGTCATACCAACCGGCGCAGTTGTTTTTATACCGCTGTAAGGGACGGGGATGAGGTAGAGTTAATGGGTGTCATGGACTGAATGGCCCGTGCCGGGCCATGCCTGCGGCGCGAGTATTTAGGACGAGAAGAAATATGGGGTCAGAGGCCCAATTGCTGCCGGATGCCGCTGGGAGTTATGCCATCAGCGCGATATTTGGCGATGGAACGGGCGTCGTCGCGTTTGGCAAGTCGTTTGCCGGCATCGTCACGGATCAGTTTATGGTGATGATAGCGCGGGGTTGGCAGGTCTAGCAGGGCTTGCAGCAAGACCTGTAAGGGCGTTGTTTCAAAAAGGTCTTGGCCGCGAATGAGGGTTGTGATGTTTTGTCTGGCGTCATCTACAACAGCCGCAAGGACGTAGGACACGGTTTCGATCTCTTTGCGACCCAGAACGGCGTCACCAGTGGTCAGTTGCAATTGTTGCGGGGAAATCCTGTGTGTTCCCGCATGTTTAGGTCCGGTTTCGTGAAATTCCAACTGTTGGCCACACAGGTGTTCCAACGCGAGTCTCATGTTCAAGCGTAATGCATCTCCGGCTTGGCGGCTATCCATGCTGCGGTGACGGCAGGTGCCGGGGTAGATGGCGGTGGAAGGCACGCCTTCTTGGGGGGCGGATAGGGCCGCGCGGATGTCGCTGCGGCTGCAACTGCAGGGATAGATCAGACTCATATCGGCGAGTTGCATGATCCTGCGGTTATAGTCTTTGAGGTGTTCAGACTGGCGCAACACCGGTTTTTCCCAGGACAGGCCCAGCCAGGTGAGATCATCATAGATCTGTGCCTCCCATTCGGGGCGCGAGCGGCTGGTGTCGGTATCTTCGATGCGCAGAAGGAAGTGTCCATTGGCGGCGCGGGCCATGTCATAGGCAAGCAGGGCAGAATAGGCGTGGCCCAGATGTAGAGGGCCAGTTGGGGAGGGGGCAAATCGGGTAATGAAAGTCACGGCTTTTTAACTACATCCACATTGAATTTAAGGTCGATGCTGACAGCCTAGTTGCGCAGCTTAGCCTGCGTCCAGTGCCGTTTGTGATAACCACGTGGTCCAGTCGATTTTGGCGCGATCTGTATAGGCTTTGTAACGGTCTTTGCGACCCTTGCGCCCACCCTTGAGGCCTTCGACAGGGGGGAACAGACCGAAATTGACGTTCATCGGTTGAAACGTCTTGGCCGCAGCCCCGCCGGTAATATGCGTGACCAGCGCGCCGGTCGCAGTAGTATTTGGCGGTACATCAACCGGCTGGCCCAGGATTTCACCCGCGGCCATACGTCCGGCGAGCAGCCCCATAGCCGCGCTCTCAACATAACCTTCGACGCCGGTGATCTGCCCGGCGAACCGAACATTCGGATGTGATTTCAGGCGCATTTGGTCGTCAAGAAGGGTTGGAGAATTCAGGAACGTATTGCGGTGAATGCCGCCCAGCCGGGCAAAACGGGCCTTTTGAAGACCGGGGATCATGCGCAGCACCTCGGTTTGTGCTCCGTATTTCATTTTTGTCTGGAATCCCACGATGTTATAGAGCGTTCCTAATGCATTATCACGACGCAATTGCACCACGGCATAGGCTTTTACATCTGGCTGATGCGGATTGGTTAGGCCAACGGGTTTCATCGGTCCAAAGCGCAACGTTTCGCGGCCACGCTCGGCCATGACTTCGATTGGCAGGCAACCGTCAAAATAACCCGCTGTTTCGCCGTCGTGGAATTCGGTTTTGTCAGCCGCCAGCAAGGCATCAATGAAGGCTTCGTATTGATCGCGATCCATTGGGCAGTTCAGATAGGCGGTGCGCTCTTCTTCGGTTTCGCCCTTATCATAGCGTGACTGCATCCACGCGCGGGTCATGTCGATGCTGTCAAAATAGAGAATCGGGGCAATGGCATCAAAAAACGCCAGGGCATCGGCTCCGGTCTCTGCTGCAATGGCCGCGCCAAGCGCTGATGAGGTCAAAGGCCCAGTGGCGAATATCCAATGACCGCTGTCTGGCAGTTCGCTAACCTCTTCATAAGACACCGAGATATTGGGATGGGCGTTCAGTCTGGCAGTGACAGTTTCGGCAAACGGGTCGCGATCCACCGCCAATGCACCACCTGCGGGCAGCCGGTGTTGGTCGGCAGTTGACATGATCAACCCGTTGCCCGCGCGCATTTCCCAATGCAACAAGCCAACGGCATTTTGTTCGTCATCATCGGATCGGAATGAATTGGAACATACCATTTCACCCAGATTGCCGGTTTTATGGGCAAATGTTTCAACTTTGGGGCGCATTTCGTGGATCACCACATCAATGCCCAGATGTGCTGCCTGCCATGCGGCTTCGGAACCGGCCATGCCGCCGCCGACGATATGAAGTGTCTCTGTCATGATCCGCATCTAGGGCAGCCCAAAGCACAGCGCAACACGCTGCGGTATTCTTAGATCAAATTTGGAGATTTTTTTGGGGTCGCCGCGCGGGAATGTCGAACCGGAGAGAGACCGGTCTGGAGGGACCTTCCGCCGACGGCGACCCAAAAAGGTGTTAGGGCGTTAACCCTGACTTGCTTCTGCCACAGTTTCGTCCCATTTGAAAGCACGATTTTGGAAACACTCATTTTTGATTGGCGTGAATTTGGAAACAATCAGCCAAGCATCGCAATTCTGTTCCCAAGATTCGGCTAGAAGTGTTAATATTTGACTTATTTG
>JAHRVZ010000016.1 GCA_019090405.1 Paracoccaceae bacterium | reverse complement strand
TGGGCTTTAACGTGCCGCAAACCGGTCCCTATGCCGACGAAGGCAACGATGAATTGCTGGCTCAGCAACTTGCAGTTGATCACCTGAACGGTGTCGGCGATGGCGGCTGCCTTAACACCTTTACCTCGAAGGCGTTGAAGGGCAGCGGCATCCTGGGCAAGAAGGTTGAATTTGTCACCGGCGACACGCAGACCAAATCTGACGCTGCACGGGCATCGGCCAAGTCGATGATCGAAAAAGACGGCGCGGTCATGATCAACGGCGGATCGTCCTCGGGCGTTGCTGTTGCGGTTCAGGGTCTTTGTCAGGATGCTGGTGTTATCTTTATGGCGGGTCTGACCCACTCAAACGACACCACCGGCAAAGACAAAAAAGCCAATGGTTTCCGTCACTTCTTTAACGCCTATATGTCGGCTGCTGCCTTGGCGCCTGTGCTGGAAAAAGAGTACGGATCGGATCGTCGTGCCTATCACCTGACTGCAGACTACACTTGGGGCTGGACACAGCAGGAATCGATCGCGGCTGCGACCGAATCCGTTGGCTGGGAAACTGTGAACAATGTTCTGACTCCGCTGGCTTCAACTGACTTTTCGTCCTACATCACTCCGGTGCTGAATTCGGGCGCTGACGTGTTGGTTCTGAACCACTATGGCGGCAACATGGTGAACTCGCTGACGAACGCAATTCAGTTTGGTCTGCTTGATAAGCTTGTGAACGGCAAAGACTTCAAGATCGTCGTTCCATTGTATTCCGAACTGATGGCCGCTGGTGCGGGCGAGAACATCAAAGGCGTGTTTGGCTCGATGAACTGGAACTGGCAGCTTCAGAACCCAGGGACTGCAGCCTTCGTGAAGTCGTTTGGCGAGAAATACGGCAAGCCGCCTTCGAATTCGGCTCAGACGTGTTATGCGCAAACTCTGCTTTATGCAGACGCATGCGAACGTGCAGGCACGTTCAATCCATGCGGCGTAGGCGAAGCTCTGGAAGATTTTGAGTTCGACGGACTGGGCAACGGCCCAACCTGGTACCGCGGTGCGGATCACCAGTGCTTTAAGGACGTTCTGGTTATGAAGGGTGCAGAGAACCCAACCAACGCCTATGACACGCTGGAGATCGTTGAAATCACCCCACGTGCACAGGTTGAGTACGATCCCGAGCATCCAATGTTCGCGGGTGGTAGCCTGGGTGAGTGTAACCCGGGCGCCTAAGCCCTGACATCAGGCAATTCGCCTTTAAAAAACCCGTGGGGCGGGGAAACCTCCGCCCCATTTTTGATTCACCGGACGCGTGCGCATGATTGCGTGTTGCGTCTGCCATCCAGGTTGGGGACGATGGACGCATTAATTCTGCAGGTTCTGAATGGCCTAGACAAAGGCTCGGCTTATGCGCTGATCGCTTTGGGTCTGACTTTGATATTTGGCACGTTGGGTGTCGTTAATTTTGCGCATGGCGCATTGTTCATGATCGGTGCGTTTTGTGCAGTCACGGTGCAACGCTTTTTGTCGCTAAGTTTTCTGACAGTCGACGAAACTCAGAAAGATTTTCTGGGCAACCCGTTGAAAGTAAAAACACCCTATGTCGAATCCTGGTTCGGTCCCGAGGTCGGGACCGCCATTATTGACTGGTCGGTCCCGCTGGCGATCCTCTTTGCTATTCCGATCATGCTGGCCGTTGGTTTCATCATGGAACGCGGATTGATCAAGCATTTTTACAAGCGTGAACACGCGGACCAGATCCTTGTGACCTTTGGTTTGGCAATCGTTCTGCAAGAGCTTGTAAAACACTATTACGGTGCCAACCCGATCCCCACACCAGCGCCTGATGCCTTCAAAGGCAGCTTTGATTTTGGTGCGTTGATCGGATTTGAAGCAAATACAATCATATATCCCTACTGGCGGCTGGTCTATTTTGCATTCTCGGCTTTAATCATCACCGGGATATTTTCATTCCTTCGGTTCACAACCTTCGGCATGGTCGTGCGCGCCGGCATGGCCGACCGCGAGACCGTGGGCCTGTTGGGCATCAATATCGACAAGCGATTCACCATTATGTTTGGTATAGCCGCAGCCGTCGCGGGCCTTGCAGGGGTTATGTACACACCGATAAATTCACCTAATTATCACATGGGAATGGACTTTCTGGTTCTTAGCTTTGTTGTCGTGGTTGTTGGCGGCATGGGGTCCCTGCCCGGTGCGGTTCTGGCCGGTTTCCTGCTGGGGATATTAGAAAGTTTCGCCTCGTTCTCGCCGATCAAGAATTTCTTTGAGAACTGGCTGTTTCTTCCATCAATTGATCAGATCATCATTTATCTGGTTGCAATAGTAATCCTGCTGACCCGCCCAAGAGGCTTGATGGGTCGCAAAGGTGTGATGGAGGAATAGGCAATGTTTGGACTAAATCAAAAAGACGCTCGCCTGCTGTTAATCGTGGCGCTGCTGGCTTTGCTGGCGCCATTCCTTCTGAACCCGTTTCCAACGGACTCGGCCATGGCGCAATTCAATGCAGGCTACCCCGATTTGATGCAGCGTTTCGCGATCTTCGGAATTTTGGCCATTGGCTATAACATATTGTTTGGCCTGACCGGCTATCTTAGTTTTGGTCACGCCGCCTTTCTGGGTGCGGGCAGCTATTCAGCCGTGTGGATGTTCAAACTGCTCAGCTATAACATTGTTCCCGGCATCATATTGTCGGTGATTATGGCGGGTCTGTTTTCCTTGCTGATCGGGTTCATCTCGTTACGCCGGTCGGGCATCTATTTCTCGATCCTGACGCTGGCGTTTGCGCAGATGTCATTTGCCTTGGCCTATTCGGTGCTCACCCCGATCACAAATGGCGAAACCGGGTTGCAGGTCTATACCGACGATCCGCAATATCTGCAAAGCGTGGACGCCCCGAATGTTCCCAATCTGTTTGGTATCGTGATGCGCGATACTTATACGCTGGAAGTCGGAGCCTGGTCATTTGACTTTAACAATGGCTATTACCTTTGCGCGATCCTGATGATTGCGGCCTTTTACCTGTCGGTCCGTATTTACCGCTCGCCTTTTGGTCTGATGTTGCGTGCCGTCAAAAGCAATCAGCAACGGATGAACTATACCGGCCTGTCCACCCGGCCATATACGCTCGCCGCCTTTGTGATTTCGGGCATGTATGCCGGATTGGCGGGTGGGCTTCTTGCCTCGATGGACCCTTTGGCCGGGGCCGAACGTATGCAGTGGACTGCGTCAGGTGAGGTCGTTCTGATGACTATTCTGGGCGGTGTCGGGACACTTATCGGGCCAATTCTGGGGGCTGGATTCATTAAGTACTTTGAGAATATTTTCTCAAAGATCAACGATGCCACCCTGCATAGCTGGTTTGGCTTTCTGCCAGACGGAATTGAAAACGGGGTTGTTTGGGTTCTGGAACATTTCGTTGGCGCAGGCTGGCACATGACCTTGGGTGTGTTGTTCATGCTGGTGGTAATTTTCCTTCCTGGTGGTCTGGTCGAAGGTGGTCAGAAACTTTGGGCCTGGGCCTTTAAACGCGGTACTGGCGGCAAAGACAAAACCTCTGGTTCAACCAATCCCGCCGAATAAGGAGGCATGGAAATGAGTATTCTTGAAGTTAAAGATGTGAGCAAAAATTTCGGTGGTCTCAAGGCGTTGTCGAACGTGAACTTGTCGGTGGTAGAAAACACTGTTCATGCGATCATCGGCCCGAATGGGGCGGGAAAGTCCACATTGCTGAACTGTTTTGTGGGAAAACTGATCCCCGACACTGGTTCGGTCATGTTTGATGGCCAATCGGTTCTGGGGCGAAAGCCCTATGAAATCAACCAGATGGGCATCAGCCGGGTATTTCAGACCCCTGAGATATTTGGGGATCTGACAGTGATCGAAAACATGCTGATCCCGATCTTTGCCAAACGTGACGGGTCATTTCGAATGCACGCGCTGGAAACCGTCGCCAATGAATCCCAGATCATCGACCAAGCCGAACAGATGCTTGAAGAAATGAACATGGCCGACAAACGGCACATGCATTCGGCGTCTTTATCACGTGGTGATAAACGGCGGCTGGAAATCGGCATGTGTCTTAGTCAGGAACCGCGATTGTTGCTGTTGGACGAACCCACCGCCGGCATGGCGCGGGCCGATACCAACAACACCATTGATCTGCTAAAGCGGATCAAAGACGAGCGCGACATTACCATCGCCATTATTGAGCATGACATGCACGTGGTGTTTTCGCTGGCGGAACGCATCACAGTTCTGGCGCAAGGGACACCTCTTGTCGAAGATACACCGGAAAACATCAAAGTTCACCCCAAGGTACGCGAAGCGTATCTGGGTGAGTCGGTCTAAGGAGCATTTGCTATGACCCCCAACACCGGATTTTCCAAACACGCCAATGCGGCTCAGACTGCGCCGGCCTTTCTATCTGTCTGGGACATGCACGCCTATTATGGCGAAAGCTATATCGTGCAGGGCATCAGCTTTAACATTCACGAAGGTGAAATTCTGGCCTTGTTGGGCCGCAATGGCGCAGGCAAAACATCAACGCTGCGCGCGATTGCCCGCATGAACGACCCAGAAGTCACCCATGGCGAGATCTGGCTGGACCACAAACCGTTGCACAACATGTCCAGCTATGAGGCGGCACAATTGGGTCTGGGCTTGGTCCCCGAAGATCGCCGTATCATTCAGGGCCTGACGGTCGAAGAAAACCTTCAGCTTGCGCAGATCGCCCCGCCCATCGGCTGGTCGCTGGAACGTCTTTACGATTTGTTCCCGCGTCTGGGCGAGCGGCGCAAACAAGAAGGGTCAACCCTGTCAGGCGGAGAGCAGCAAATGCTGGCGATTGCACGTGCTTTGGCGCGTGACCTGAAAGTATTGTTGCTGGACGAACCTTATGAAGGTCTGGCCCCGGTGATTGTCGACGAGATCGAAAAAATCCTGCTTCACATCAAGGAACAGGGCATCACAACGGTTCTTGTTGAACAAAACGCTGTGCGGGCGCTGAAACTTGCTGATCGTGCGGTTATTCTGGAAACCGGTGTTATCGTCTTTGATGGCACCGCCGCCGAAGTTCTTAATAACGAAGAACTGCGCGCCGAATATCTGGCGCTATAGGACACCCTACATGTTATGGACTTTGAGGGCCGGTTTCTTTGAACCGGTCCTTTTTTATGCGTTTTAGGCCTTGCGCCCACTGTGCCCGGAATTGCATGTTGCTTTTCACGGCCATCACCTTGGCTTATAATCAAAATCAAGGTAATCCCGCTTATCTACAGACGGAACCAAACTTGGGCGAACCGAAATAGGGTCGAGGACTAAAATGAAAAGTAACAAACACGATGCAGATGTGACATTTATTACGGCGCTGGCTGAACTGTTGCGCGATAATGATCTGACCGATCTGCATGTCAAACGCGACTATGGTGAAGATGACAGCCTGAATGTCAGGGTCAGCCGCACCATCGCGGCCCCGGTGATCGCAGCCCCTGCCCCCTTGGCCATCGCCGCCCCTGCAATTGCCACCGCAACTGCGGCACCGGCCACCGCCCCTACTGCCGATGACCCGGCAAACCATCCCGGCGCAGTTTCTTCGCCCATGGTGGGAACCGTCTATTTGAAACCCGAACCCGATGCGTCGCCTTTCACCAACATTGGCGCTACAATCAGCGAAGGCGACACATTGCTTATCGTCGAAGCCATGAAAACCATGAATCACATACCAGCCCCGAAATCCGGCACCATAAAGCGTATTCTGGTCGAAGACGGAACCGCGGTAGAATTCGGCACTCCGTTGGTCATAATCGAATAGGGTCTTAAAATGTTTGACAAGATCCTGATCGCCAACCGTGGTGAAATCGCCCTGCGCGTCATCCGTGCAGCCCGCGAAATGGGCATTGCCACTGTGGCTGTACATTCAACCGCTGACAGTGACGCCATGCATGTGCGCATGGCCGACGAATCCATTTGCATAGGCCCGCCCGCCAGTCACCAAAGTTATTTGTCCATTCCGGCGCTTATCGCGGCCTGCGAAGTCACCGGAGCGCAGGCAATCCATCCCGGCTATGGGTTTCTGTCTGAAAATGCCAACTTTGTGCAAATCGTACAGGACCACGACCTGACCTTTATTGGTCCCACAGCGGACCATATCCGCGTCATGGGCGACAAGATCACGGCCAAAGACACCATGAAAGCGCTTGGCGTTCCATGCGTTCCCGGCAGCGAAGGTGGCGTTGCGACACTTGCAGAAGCCCAGAAAATCGGTGCCGAAATGGGTTATCCGGTTATTATCAAAGCCACGGCTGGCGGCGGCGGCAAAGGCATGAAAGTCGCCGAAACAGCCGCAGATATGGAAAAGGCATTCCAGACCGCGCGTGCCGAAGGCAAATCCAACTTTGGCAATGACGAAGTCTATATTGAGAAATACCTGACCACCCCGCGCCACATTGAAGTTCAGGTATTTGGCGATGGCAAAGGCGGAGCTGTGCATCTGGGAGAACGGGATTGTTCGTTGCAGCGGCGTCACCAGAAAGTATTCGAAGAGGCTCCGGGGCCGACCATAACGCCCGAACAACGTGCCCGTATTGGCCAGATTTGCGCTGATGCTGTGGCCAATATCAATTATGCGGGTGCGGGAACCATCGAATTCCTGTTTGAAAAGGGCGAGTTCTTTTTTATCGAGATGAACACACGTCTGCAGGTCGAACACCCGGTGACCGAGGCCATTTTCAACGTCGATCTGGTGCGCGAACAAATCCGCGTTGCTGCCGGTTTACCGATGTCGTTCACTCAGGATGACCTGACCATTGACGGGCACGCCATCGAGGTCCGGCTGAACGCAGAAAAGCTCCCGAATTTTTCGCCTTGCCCCGGCAAGATCACCCAATACCACGCCCCCGGCGGGCTGGGTGTGCGTGTGGATTCGGCCCTGTATGCGGGCTATTCCATCCCACCCTTCTATGACAGCCTGATCGGCAAACTGATCGTGCATGGTCGCGACCGACCAGAGGCGCTGGCCCGTCTGGAACGCGCCCTTGGCGAGCTGATCATTGACGGCGTAGACACCACGACACCGCTGTTTCACGCGCTGTTACAGGATCCGGATGTGCTAAGCGGTAACTACAATATCCATTGGCTGGAACATTGGCTGGAAAGCAACCTGTCCGAGGGCTGACCCGTCAGGACAATGGCCGCAAACCCCGGATTAGGGCACGATGAACCTGACGCCTGACATTTTGTTGCGTGGTTACTCTATCGGCATATTTCCGATGGCAGACCATCGTGACGATGATGACATATTCTGGGTCGATCCACAGCGACGCGGAATTATGCCTTTGAATGGCTTTCACATATCACGCTCGCTGGCGCGACAGATACGCCGCGAGCCATTTCAGATTACCACGGATGTTGATTTCTCTGGCGTTGTAGACGGATGTGCGGATCGGGCCGAAACCTGGATAAATACCGAAATTCGCCGCCATTATCTGCAATTGCATCAGGATGGGCACGCCCATTCACTTGAAGTCTGGGATGGGCCGGATCTGGTTGGCGGTGTTTATGGTGTGGTTCTGGGAGCAGCCTTTTTCGGCGAGAGCATGTTCTCAAGGCGTACCGATGCCTCAAAAATCGCGCTGGCCTATTTGGTCGATCGCCTTAATCAGTCGGGATTTACGCTGTTTGACACACAGTTTCTGACTGAACACCTTGCCTCGTTGGGGGGCGTAGAAATTTCACGGGCTGACTATCAACGGCGCTTGCAACAAGCGATCGACCTTAGTGCCAACTTTACAACGCCCGTGTCACCCACTGCTCAGGACGTGATACAGCGCAATACCCAGACGTCGTAACGGCTGTGATCCAGCGCATTCAGCGCCGGTGAAGACGCAATCATCCATCCCTCAAACTGAGGGGCAGACAGGCCATTTTCGCGGATGGTCAGGAACGCAAAGGCATCCCCTGTCGGGTTTTCCGCCGGATAGCGGCAATTTGCCAACCGCACATCAAGTCCAAAAATCTTTGTAGTTGCACCGCTGTTCACTTCAACATCAATGGTGCGGCCATTCACTTTGTCCAGCCCACGCAAAACCACACCACTGCCCGATGCGGCCCCACCATCCTGCGCAATTGCTGCAGTTCCAAGACACAGAAGTATGGTGCAAAACAAACGGATCACTCGTCGCTTCCACCTGAAACAAATTTCAACAACAATGAAATCAGGCTAACCGCGCCTTGCGTGTCATCAATCTCGTCTCCGGGTTCGAAATAGAAAAGTGATCCACCCGGCATGATTTCAACGAAATTTCCACCAAGAAGCCCCTCTGACGAAACGACAACGGCGCTGTCATCGGGAATTTCGATGGTTTTGGCAACCGAGAAAACCGTATCGGCACGATAGCTTTCCGGGTTCAGAGTCACCTGTGTCACGGTTCCGATCTTGACCCCTGCAAGCCGCACATCAGTACCCACCGACACGCCTTCGAGCGAGCGGAAATTTGCTGTCAACGGATAGGATTCACCACCCCGCGACAAGCCGGTCGCCTGACCAGCGTAGACCGCAAAAGCGACAGCTGCGGCCAGAACCGCACCGCCCACAAAAACTTCGGTTGGATTATGCGACATCTGTTGGCTTTCTTACTCGGGGCTCCAGGCCTGATAATCGTCACGCCTGGCCGGAGTGGCCTGACGCAATGACCCCGCAGGCGCATAGGCCTCTGCGGTTCCGCTAAGATTGTCCTGATGCGGCTTTTCCCAGCTTTTGTGAACCAGCGGTTTGTCTGTCGGTGGCTGGTCCCAAGTGCGATGCAGCCAGCCATGCCAATCAGGGCTGACGCGGCTGCCTTCAGGTTCGCCATTATAAATGACCCACCGTTTGGAATCGTCTTTGGTGTGGTAATAAATATTACCCTGTTCGTCCTCGCCCACTTTTACGCCCTTACGAGCGGTAAAAAGCTGCGTGTTCAGGGTTGGACCCGTCCACCAGGTCACGGCGCGAAGTATTGTGTTCAGGATGCCCATTGATGCCTCCGGCATTGTGTTGGTGCAGATATGCCCGATGCGCGCGCCAACGTCCAGTGGCCAGCGCAAGGCAGTGGCATTTCACCGCTGTGGCAGACGCGCCGTTACTTCTATTTCGATTTTCATTTCAGGGTTCATCAGGGCCGCGACAATCATCGTTGCGGCCGGTTTTGCGGTGCTAAAAGCAGCGCGCAGATGCGGCCAGCAGGCCTCAAAATCATCTCTGTTTGGTAAAATATAGCGTGCGCGCACAATATTGTTCAAGTCGCTACCGGCCTCAATCAAAGTTTTTTCAATTGTTTTCAGGGTGTTGGCACATTGACGGCCAGCGTCCTGAGGCATTTCCATTGTGTCATAGTCATAGCCCGTTGTTCCAGACACAAAAATCCATCCATCGCTGATCACAGCACGCGAATACCCGATCTGTTCCTCGAATATGGAGCCTGATGAAATATGTTTGACCGACATTGCCGGATCAGCTTGCAGTGGCCGATTCTTTTTCAGGTTCAGCGTAAATCATCAGCGGCTGAGCGTCTGAAACAACTGCCTCTTCATTCACAACAACCTCGATCACGTTCTCCATACCCGGAAGGTCGAACATCGTGTCCAGCAGGATTTCTTCCAGAATAGAGCGCAACCCCCGGGCACCCGTTTTGCGCGTAATCGCCCGCTTGGCAATCGCGGAAAGCGCGTCTTCGGTGAATTTCAGTTCACTGTTTTCCAGTTCAAACAGGCGCTGGTATTGTTTGACCAACGCATTTTTGGGCTCACTCAGGATGGTGATCAACGCATCCTCGTCCAGATCCTCAAGCGTTGCCAATACTGGTAAACGACCGACAAATTCAGGTATCAGGCCAAATTTCAACAGATCTTCGGGTTCGAGTTCGGTGAAAATCTCACCAACGCCACGTTCGTCATCATCCCGAACATCAGCGCCAAAGCCCATTGCACTGCCTTTGCCACGTTGCGCAATAATCCGCTCAAGACCAGAGAACGCGCCGCCACAGATAAACAAAATGTTGGTGGTGTCCACTTGCAGAAATTCCTGCTGCGGATGCTTGCGCCCACCTTGTGGAGGAACCGACGCGACGGTGCCTTCCATCAGTTTCAATAATGCCTGCTGCACGCCCTCGCCCGACACGTCCCGTGTGATCGACGGATTTTCGGATTTCCGGGTGATTTTGTCGACTTCGTCAATATATACAATGCCCCGCTGGGCGCGTTCGACATTGTATTCAGAGGCTTGCAGTAACTTGAGAATGATATTTTCAACGTCCTCGCCCACATAACCGGCTTCGGTCAATGTGGTTGCATCGGCCATTGTAAACGGCACATCCAGAATACGCGCAAGTGTCTGGGCCAAAAGCGTTTTACCACAGCCGGTTGGACCAATCAGCAGAATGTTGGATTTCGCCAGCTCAATATCGCTGCCCGACTTTTGGACGTGATTCAAACGTTTGTAATGGTTGTGAACCGCGACCGACAATACCCGCTTGGCCATTGTCTGACCAATCACATAATCATCCAAAACTTCGCAAATGTCTTTCGGAGTCGGAACCCCATCTGCCGCTTTCAACCCACTGGCTTTGGTCTCTTCGCGGATGATGTCCATACACAGCTCGACGCATTCATCACAAATGAACACCGTCGGTCCGGCAATCAGCTTGCGGACCTCGTGCTGGCTTTTGCCGCAAAAGCTGCAATAAAGCG
>JAHRVZ010000245.1 GCA_019090405.1 Paracoccaceae bacterium | reverse complement strand
GGGCTGGTTCAGACCCTGCGCGACCGGATTGCCCATACCACTGCTGGTGGCCCCGAAAAGCTGCGCGTTCGTCATCACGAACGTGGCAAGCATCTGGTGCGCGACCGGATTGACCGGATGATCGACCCGGGAACTGCGTTTCTGGAACTGTCGCCGCTGGCAACATGGGGGCAATATGACAATCAGGTTCCCGCTGCCGGCATCGTTACCGGCGTCGGTATCGTTTCCGGTAATCCGACGATGTTCATCGCCAATGACGCTACGGTCAAAGGTGGCAGTTTCTTTCACGAAACGGTCAAGAAACAACTGCGCGCACAAGAAATCGCCGCAGAGAACCGCCTGCCCTGCGTCTATCTGGTCGATTGCGGTGGCGCGTACCTACCCGAACAGGACCGGGTGTTTCCCGACCGCGACCATTTTGGCAACTGCTTTCACCGGCAATGCAAGATGTCGGCCTCAGGCCTGCCGCAGATCTCGGTGGTGTTTGGCGGCTGCACGGCGGGTGGTGCCTATATTCCGGCGCTCAGCGATCAAGTAATCATGGTCGAGGGCAACGCCCGCATCCATCTGGGCGGCCCATCCATCGTCAAAATCGCCATCAACGAAGAAGTCGACGGTGAAACCCTGGGCGGAGCAGCCATGCACACCCGCATATCGGGCGTCAGCGACCATCTGGTTCCAGACGAGGATCAGGGGCTGGCGTTGGCCCGAAAACTGGTCAGCGAAGCCAATCTGACCCGCAAACAGCTCACTCCCGCGCGCGCTCTGCCACCACGCCTTGATCCCGCCCAGATAGAGGGCATTGTCAGTGCTGACACCAAACAGCCCTATGACGTGCGCGAAATCATTGGCCGGATGGTTGATGACAGCGACTTTAATGAATTCAAACCCGAATGGGGCAGTACGCTGGTTTGCGGGACTGCGCGCATCCATGGTCAAAAGGTTGGCATTCTAGGCAATAATGGAGCGCTTTTGTCTGAATCCTCTCTGAAGGGCGCGCATTTCATCACCATGTGCGACCAGCGCAATATTCCGCTGCTGTTTTTGCATAATGTTCCCGGTTTCATGGTCGGAACCGAGGCCGAGCGCGGTGGCATCGCCAAAAACAGCGCAAAAATGGTCTATGCCCAGTCGGTAGCCCGTGTGCCCAAAATTTCGGTGATCGTTGGCGGCTCTTACGGCGCCGGTAATTACGGCATGTCCGGGCGCGGGTTCTGGCCCCGCTTTATGTTCGCATGGCCCAGTGCCGTGCTGGCCACCATGTCAGCCGACATCGCCAGCAACGTAATGCTGGAATTGCGCCAAACCAACCTAAAAGCGGCCCCGCCAACCCAGGGCGAACTGGATGAAATCGAGGGCCGCGTGCGCGCCCAGTATGGCGAACAATCCGACCCTTATTACGCCACCTCGCGCCTTTGGGATGATGGTATCATCGAACCCAGCCAAACCCGTGACGTGCTGGGCCTGTGCCTGTGGCTGATCGCCACCACGCCTGAAGCATCAGACCATTTCTCCCCTGTCTATCGCATGTAGGAACAATATCATGACCAATCTCAATCTTGAAACCATCACCGTCACCACTGATGATCGCGGCGTTGCGACGCTGACGCTTAATCGTCCGGAAAAACACAACGCCATGAACGGCACATTGATTGCCGAAGTGCGTCAGGCCACCGATACGCTCGCTGCCGATGACACTGTGCGGATTGTTGTACTGACCGGGGCTGATTGCAGTTCATTCTGCGCAGGCGGCGATTTCAACTGGTTCAAATCAGTGGCCAGCGCCGACCGAGAGACCCGCAAGAAAGGCGGGTTGGAACTGGCAAACATGCTGCTCGCGCTGAACAATCTGCCAAAGCCGCTGATCGGGCGTATCAATGGATCGGCCTATGGCGGCGGAACCGGTATGATTTCGGTCTGCGACTATGCCATCGGTGTTAACAGAGCAAAATTCGGCCTGACCGAGGTTCGTTTAGGTCTGATCGCCGCGACCATCTCTCCTTATGTGGTGGCGCGCATCGGGGTGCCAAATTCGCGTGCGGTTATGCTGTCGGGTGCGTTGTTTACTGCTGAAAAAGGTGGCGAAATTGGGCTACTTAACGAAGTCGTCGACCCAAAAGATCTGGATGCCCGCGTCGATGCCGTCATCGCCGACCACCTACAGGCCGCCCCGGGTGCTGTGGCTGCTAGCAAAAAACTGATAGCCTATGTCGCCAGCCACGACGTTGAGGAAAACCTGGAATACACCGCCTCTGCCTTGGCAGACGCATGGGAAACCGACGAAGGCAGCACCGGCATTTCTGCCTTTCTGGGTAAAACCCTGCCACCATGGCGCAGCGGCAAATGAGTTTCTCGTCCGTCCTGATCGCCAATCGCGGCGAAATTGCCTGTCGTCTTATCCGGGCCTGTCAGGGGATTGGTCTGCGCACGGTTGCGGTTTATTCCGATGCTGACCGTGACGCGCCGCATGTGGCGCTGGCTGATGTGGCCGTGCATATCGGTCCATCCGAGGCCGCGCTTAGTTATCTGGATAGTGACAAAATCATTGCCGCCGCGCTCCAAACTGGGGCGGGTGCAATCCATCCCGGTTATGGATTTCTGGCCGAGAACGCCGAATTTGCCCAGTCCTGCGCCGATGCAGGGCTGGAATTTGTTGGCCCGTCGCCGGAAAACATCCGCCTGATGGGATCCAAGATCGCCGCCAAGGCAGCCGCGGTTGCCGCAAACGTTCCGGTTGTGCCGGGCTATTACGGGGCTGACCAGTCAGATGATCTGTTGCTGGCTGAGGCACATAAAATCGGTGTGCCCCTATTGATCAAGGCCAGCGCAGGTGGCGGTGGACGTGGCATGCGGCAGGTCCATGATCTGGCTGATTTCGCCAACGAATTGTCGCTGGCCCGGGCCGAGGCCGTGGCCGCCTTTGGTGACGGGCAAGTTTTGCTGGAACGTTACGTTGGCAGCGCGCGCCACATCGAGGTGCAAATTCTGGGCGACCGCCATGGCAATGTGCGCCATCTGTTTGAACGCGACTGTTCTTTGCAGCGCAACCACCAGAAGGTGATCGAAGAGGCCCCTGCCCCCAATCTGGCCCCCGACATCCGCGCCCATCTTTTACAAAGCGCTGTACGGCTGACCCAAGACATCGGCTATGACAGCGCCGGAACCATCGAATATCTGTTCGATGCCACCACAGGCGACTACTATTTCCTTGAAATGAACACGCGCCTGCAGGTCGAACACCCAGTGACCGAGGCTGTGACCGGCATCGACATCGCCCAGTGGCAATTGCGCATAGCACAGGGCGATGCCCTGCCCTTTACGCAAGACGACATCCGCTGCGAAGGCTGCTCAATCGAGGCGCGCATCGCCGCCGAAGACCCCGCCAACGGCTATCTGCCCGAAACCGGCCAGATCACCGCCTATAGCGAACCGGACGGACCCGATCTGCGGATTGATTCCGGGGTGCGCGCGGGCAGCGTAGTCAGTCATTACTACGATTCCATGCTGGCCAAGCTGATCGCACAAGGCCCGGACCGTGCTTCAGCCATCCGGTTGCTGGATCGCGGGTTGGACGGGTTCCAGATTGCCGGACCCGGCAGTAATATTGCGTTCCTGCGTGACCTGCTGGCGATGCCGGACTTTGTTGATGGCAACCACAGTACCGCCAGTTTAGGCGTTACATATCCGAATGGCTGGACCGCACCAATTGCCACTGCTCTGCAACAGGCTCAGGCTGTTCTGGGGCGGTTTCTGATCCAGGCAAACACATATGGGTCAAATCCGTGGACGACGCTAGGGGCATGGCGCATGACCGAACCTGCGGGACGTTCGGGCGCCGCCCATTATCAGCTTGAGAACGGTGAAACGCATATCCAAGGACGCAATGGCGACTATATTATCCACCTTGCGGATCAGGCACCGATTTCAGTGAGCAACGCGGCCCTGTCCGGCAACACGCTTTGTTTTGAAATCGACGGGCTGCGGCACGTCGCGGATGTGCATATCGACGGCAATACCGTCACGTTGCACGGACCAGATGGGCGAGCCTCTCTCGCGGTGCTGGCCAGCGACGGGATATTGCAATCGGGCACTGAAAGCGACCATGCCTCGGGCAATCAGGTGACATCGCCAATGCCCGGACTGGTCACCGAAATCATTGCCCAGGTCGGTGACACTGTGAGCATCGGCCAACCCGTCGTCGTGATCGAAGCCATGAAACTTTTACAAACCCTAACAGCACCATGCGACGGTGAAATCAGCGAAATTCGCTGTGCGCCGGGCGACAACGTCGAAAAAGGCGCAGTGCTTGCCATTCTGACACCAAAGGAAGAAACATGACCAATACCCTCTATTTCCCCGAAGAACTGAACATGCTGCGCGACCAGATTCGCCGCTTTATCGAGACCGAGATCGTGCCAAACGGCGACGCCTGGGAAGAGGCCGGCAAAGTGCCCCGCGATGTCTTTGCCAAGATGGGCGAACTGGGCTTTCTTGGCATGCGTTATCCCGAACAATATGGCGGAGCGGATCTGGACACCATGGCCAGTGTCGTTCTGGCCGAAGAACTGGGCCGTTGCACCTTTGGCGGGTTCTCGGCGGATGTGCTGGTGCATACGGATATGGCCAGCCCACATCTGGCCAATGTTGGCACACCTGAGCAGTTACAACGCTGGATGCCCGGCATCACGAGCGGCGAGAAAATATGCGCCGTTGCCGTGACCGAGCCGGGTGCTGGCTCGGACGTGGCTGGCATGCGCACCCGTGCGGTGCGGGATGGCAACGGCTGGGTCATCAATGGCACAAAAATGTTCATCACCAACGGTGTTTACGGCGATGTGTTTTTTGTCGCCGCCAAGACCGATCCCGATGCCAAAGGCTCACGTGGAGTGACAATCTTTGCAGTCGAAAAAGATGCAGTTGGCTTTTCGGTGGGTAAAAAACTGAACAAGACCGGCTGGCTGTGTTCCGACACTGCAGAACTGGTGTTTGAAGACGTACGCGTCACTGGCGATCAGATTTTGGGCGAGGTCAATAAGGGCTTTTATGCCATTATGAAGAATTTTCAGAACGAACGCACGGTTCTGGGGGCGATGGCAATGGGCGAGGCTGCCAAAGCCATCGAATTGACGCTTGACTACGTCAAGAACCGCGCAGCCTTTGGTGGTGTTCTGTGGGACAAACAAGCGATCCGTCAGAAACTGGCCGAACGCAGCGCTCAGGTCGAGGCCGGTCGTCAGCTGACCTATCACGCGGCATGGATGGATGCCCAAGGGCTGGATTGCGTCAAAGAGGTGTCGATGGTCAAAGCCTATTGCGGAGATCTTGTGAACAAGGTGCTGTATGACTGTGTCCAGTTTCACGGCGGCGCGGGATATATGCGCGAAACTCCGGTTGAACGCATGTCACGCGACGCGCGCATTCAGGCCATTGGCGGCGGTGCAACCGAAGTGATGCTGGAAGAGATCGCCAAGCGGCTATAGACCATAGTAGACAACTAAAACTACATTCAGGAGGCGAAGAAATGAAATATGAAAAGATCAAAGTGCTGCCAGTCGCAGGCTCTATTGGCGCGGAAATTCATGGCATAGATCTGGCACAGGACATTGATGATCAGACCATCGCCGAGATTGCCGAGGCACAGCGCGAGTATCTGGTGGTGTTCTTCCGCGACCAGCAGATTACGCCGGGACAACATCTGGCGTTGGTCAAACGCTTCGGAGAGATCCTTGAATACCCCTTGGTCAAGGGGCTGGATGATTACCCCCAGATTGCGCCGGTCATCAAGCTTGAGCATGAGACCACAAATTTCGGCGGTATCTGGCATTCCGACACCAGCTATATGGAAAAGCCACCCAAAGCCGCGATGCTTGTCGCCCGCGAATTGCCGCCCTATGGCGGGGATACTCTTTTTGCCAATATGTACATGGCGTTTGATACTTTGTCAGAGGGTATGAAAACCATGCTAAGCGGCATGAACGCGGTGAACACCACGGCAAAGGCAGATGCCTCTGCCACGCGTGAGGATCGGCTAAAGACCGCCGCCAAACTAGAGAAAGACGCAGTTCTTTCGGCCGTTCATCCCGTGGTGCGGACCCACCCGGAAACCGGCAAAAAGATCCTTTATGTCAACATCGGTCATACCGCGCATTTTGAAGGCATGACCGAGGCCGAAAGCGCGCCGTTGCTGAACTATTTGCATATCCATCAGACTCAGCCTGAATTTACCTGCAGATTTACATGGCGACCCGGATCAATTGCATTCTGGGACAATCGGGCGTGCCATCACAATCCGGTCAATGACTATCACGGCTATAAACGGGTCATGCACCGCATCACCCTTGCGGGTGAACGTCCGGTCTGAACCCGGTTCTTTTCAACACCTGCAACAGCCTAACCATGGTCTGGCTGTTGCACATACCTTGATCAAACCGAAAGTTTTTCCGGATTCTCAAGCTTGCCACAGGCGAAATCGTAAGACGTTGCCAGAATTTTCAGCACCGTTTCGATCTCTGGGGTATCACGCGGCGCAAACACCATGACGGCGGTTTCGGGGATCATGCCTGAGGCCGCCATTGGGTGCGGCTCTCCCCATTGTTTTTCAAACAATTCGCGGGTGCATTCAATCGGCAGCATCATGTGCAATGAGCCATCATAGGCCGGATGTACATGGGCAAATTCATTGCCGACCATAAAAGATTCCTTGCACCCACAGGCATGTGGATGCGGCAACCACAGCGCTTCGGCGCCCGGAACGGAAATGATGCTGTGGCGACGTTCGACAAACGGAAAGTCAAAGGCGCGTTTCTTGAATGCGAGATGGGTACCTTGATTCGGGTTCTGGCTGATTTGTTCGTGTGGTGCGCAGGGTGTGGTTTCAGGGCGATGGCCCGCACGTGGCGGCAGTTCAAACATGGGCTTCCTTCCTTTTCAACCAAACCGACAGACGCATTCGATTGGACCCTAAGGTGTTTGTCATGAGGTCTGTTACTTTAGTCACACTGTGCAGTACCTGCAACAACGTGCAGGTGTAAGAATGGTTCTTCACCGCTTGGCCAAAGATCAAGATCGGCCCAGCCAGAGAGTCGTTAGCTGGACTTGTCCCGCGCTTCCTGTATCGACACCACGTCTGATGGCGCGGCTTGCGGGCGCCCGGCTTCGACGGCTTTAAGTGGCTCGACCGGCGTCATACCGACAAGACAGGCGCGTGCCAGTTCCTGATACTCGGCTGTGCCACGTGTCTTCCATTCGATTTCCTTATCCGTGACCTTGCGCATAACCTTGGCCGGCGCACCCACAACCATCGAACGCGGAGGGATGATTGTGCCGCCCCTGACAAAAGCCTGAGCACCGACAATTGATTCTGGACCCACCTCAACGGCGTCCATTATCACGGCATTCATTCCCACCAGCGAATTGTGCCCGACGACACAGCCATGCAGGATCGCGCCATGGCCGATATGGCCGTCCACTTCGACAATCGCACCCCGACCGGGAAAGGAATGGATGATGCAATTGTCCTGCACATTGGCCCCATCTCCGATTTCGATTTTGCCAAAATCTCCGCGCAGGCTGGCACCGGGGCCGATGTAACAGCCATGCCCAAGGATGACATTGCCAATAAGAACTGCCTGCGGATGGACATAGGTGTCGTCGGGGATAACGGGAATAAACCCTTTGAATTCATAGCAATGGGCCATCAGAATCTCCTTAATGGTATGTCTGCGACTGTCCAGTCGCGGTCACATCGTGCAGCCTAAACCAAAAGGAAGTGAAACAGACCTCTTGCGACTGGCTTTTCCGGATCAGCCTGCCAGGCCACAGTTTCGATACTGGCCATACGACGGCCTTTTCTGGAAATGCTGGCGCGTGTGAACAACGTGCCTGCCAACGCCGGGCGCAGATAATCGCTGGTCAGGTTGATCGGTTTTGGAAGCAAGATGTCCCAATTCCGGGATACCGTAACGGATGCAATAGCTTCCATGAAACTGGCGGTAATCCCGCCATGAAATGCCCCAATGGCCGGGTTGCCAATATGGCGCTCGGATTGAACCATTGACGCGACGACGCTTTCATCATCCGCACTGGTGATGTCGAAATCAAGGAACCGGAAAAAGGGAACCCGGTCGCATTGTGCCTGTAATTCTTCAAGTGTCACTTGACTGGTCCTGTTTTAACATTCTGTCAATCAGGCTGTTTTCGCCGCGAGTGATCGAGAATGATGCAAAGCCGCGCGCAACTTCGGGCAATCCGGGCGTGTCAAACCAAACCCGGCCACTGTTGAAAGTCACGTGTCGTGTCTGACGATAGCATTCGGCAAACACAATGACATCTGCCCGCGATTGCGCCGGGCGCAGATATTCAACCCGCAGATCCAAAGTTGCCATGTTCTCTACATCTTCGATGGCCAAAAAATTTGCCAGCCCGAACGCGCTGTCAAGCAACGCCGTCAATATCCCGCCTTGCAGCAAAGTAGCCTCGTCATCGGCGCAGAAATCGGGGTTGAAGGGCATTCGAAGCCTGACCCCGTCCCGCGCTGCCTTTTCGATCTTGAGATCCATCTCTGTAATAAGACCGCGTCCGCGCGAATTCCAGAGACTTGCGATCTGCTCCAGCTTTTCTTCCGCGTTGGTATTGGCGTCCGTTTCGGCCATCTGGTTCCGCCCTAATTACCGGTGTATGTGGGTTTGCGTTTTTCCATAAACGCGGCCAGTGCTTCCTGATGGTCGGTCGTCTGGTGCATCAGCGCCTGATAACCAGCGGCAGTGTTCAGAAAATCGGGCAAATCCATGCGTTCAGCGTTGCGCATCAAACGCTTGGCTGTGCGCACTGTCCGGGGTGGTTTGGCGGCAATGACTGCCGCGCGTGCGCGGGCCCGTTCCATCAGTTGGTCATGTGGCACCACTTCAAGAACCATGCCCAGTTCCAGTGCCTCTTCGGCTTCGACTATGCGACCGGAAAAGGTCAGATCGGCGGCTTTCTGGTGCCCCAACCGACGCAACAGGAACCAACTGCCTGCATCACCGGGGATGATCCCGAGGTTCAGGAACACTTCGCCAAATTTGGCCCGTTCCGAAGCGACGCGCATGTCGCACATCATCGTCAGATCACAGCCTGCACCGATTGCCGGGCCATTGATTGCCGCAATGGTTGGTATGTCCATATTGTAAAGCGCCAGAGGGATACGTTGAATACCGTTTATGTAGGCCTCGGCTGCGTCCAGCGGCGCCTTGCGGAACACGCTTTCGGGGTCGGCCATCTCTTTGATGTCCCCCCCGGCGCAAAAGGCCGACCCGGCACCGGTCAAAATCATCACGCTGACGTCGCTGTTTGCCTCGATCTCAGCAAATGCAGCAAGCATCTGGTCAATCATGGCAGACCCGGTAATCGGGTTGCGCCGATCCGGATCATTCAGGGTAACGGTCGCGATTCGGTCCTTGATTTCGGTCAGAATAAGCGGCGCACTCATGGGGTGTATCCTTTGGTTTTGTCGCGGGATAGCGACTTGGCTCTGTTAAATCAAACACATGTTAGAAAAAGGTGCAAGTCCTGCAAGAGATAAGGACGCCGTTATTGACAGAACACTACCAAGGGCTCTACAAATTCTAACAAATGGTAGAAAATAAAAGTACGCCTCACCTATGGCGGCAATAACTGGAGAACTGAAATGAGCAACAAGGCATATGTAACTGGCGTCGGAATGGTTCCGTTCAAGAAACCCAGCGAAGCCGAAAGCTATGACATCATGGCGGCCAACGCGACACGCACAGCATTGAAAGACGCCGGATTGTCCTATGATCTGATCCAGCAGGCCTATGTTGGCTATGTCTATGGTGACAGCACCTGCGGTCAACGCGCGCTGTATCATGTGGGCATGACCGGCATCCCGATTGTCAATGTGAACAACAACTGTTCGACCGGATCATCGGCGTTGTTTCTGGCGCGTCAGGCTGTTGAAAGCGGCGCGGCAGAATGTGTGCTGGCGTTAGGCTTTGAGCAGATGCAACCGGGTGCCATCGGTGCAATGTATGAAGATCGCGTAAGCCCGTTCAAATCCTTTGACGATGCCACAGACGATATTGTTGGCGACAATGGCCTGCCGTTGGCGCTTCGCTATTTCGGCGGCGCCGGCAAGGCGCATATGGACGAATTTGGCACTCCGATGGAAACATTTGCCAAAATCCGCGCCAAGGCCAGCCGTCATGCGGCACAAAATCCGGTTGCCCTCTTGCGCAAAGAATTCACAACCGAAGACGTGATGGAGGCAAAACTCATCTGGCCAGGCGTAATGACCCGCCTGATGGCCTGCCCCCCAACCTGTGGTGCGGCAGCGGCGATTGTCTGTTCCAAGGCATTTGCTGACAAACACGGATTGGATTCTTCGGTTCGCATTGCCGCGCAGGCGATGACGACTGACGGACCTGAAACCTTTGATTCCCATGACATGCGCGAAGTCGTCGGATCCTCCATGGCCAAACGCGCCGCATCTCAGGTGTATGAGGCCGCAGGCATCGGACCCGAAGACATCAATGTCGTCGAACTGCACGATTGCTTTGCCCATAACGAACTGATCACCTACGAGGCTCTTGGCCTGTGCGCGCGCGGTGAGGCGGCGAAATTTGTCGATGACGGCGACAACACATATGGCGGTAAATACGTCACCAACCCGTCAGGCGGATTGCTGTCCAAAGGCCACCCGCTGGGCGCGACCGGATTGGCGCAATGCACCGAGCTGGTACAGCAATTGCGCGGTACCGCAGACGCGCGTCAGGTCGACGGCGCAAGGTTGGCACTGCAACACAACCTTGGTCTTGGCGGAGCATGTGTTGTGACGCTCTATGAGCAAGCCTAATCCGATTCAGAAGGAATTCGACATGACAGAGAACCTCAAAGGGCGCTCGGCGCTGGTATCCGGATCGGGACGCGGAATTGGCCGCGAAATCGCGCTGAAACTGGCGTCTGAAGGCGCGCGGATCGTGGTAAATGATCTGGACGCCGATCCAGCCAATGAAACCGCAGAAGCAATCCGCAAGATCGGCGGAGAAGCCGTCGTTTGCGCCGGCAGTGTGACCGAAGACGGCTTTGCCGAACGGTTTATCAAAACCGCGGTCGACAATTTTGGCGGCGTTGACATCATCGTTAACAATGCCGGCTACACCTGGGATACGGTGGTTCAGAAAATGCCGGACGAGCAATGGGATGCAATCCTTGACGTTCACCTGAAGGCTCCCTTTCAGATATTGCGCGCGGCCCAACCCGTGATCAGCGCCGCGGCCAAGGCCGAGGCTGCAGAAGGACGCGAAGTTTTCCGCAAAGTGGTCAATATCTCGTCTATCGCCGGAACCGGCGGCAATGCAGGGCAAATCAACTATTCTGCTGCAAAGGCCGGCATCATCGGGCTGACCAAGGCCATGGCCAAAGAATGGGGTCGCTACAAGGTAAACGTGAATGCCGTTGCCTTTGGACCAATCCGCACGCGACTAACCGAAGCCCCCGCAGATGGCGTGGGCAAGATCGAAGTCGAGGGCAAGGAAATCCGCGTTGGCATCAACCCTGATCTGCTGACCCAGATGGAAACCACCATTCCGCTGGGCCGTGTTGGCACCCCACAAGAAGCCGCAGGCGCGGTCTATCTTTTCTGCCAGCCTGAATCGAACTTCATCACGGGCCAGGTGGTCATCTGCGGCGGTGGGTTCGTGCTTTGAACCAGCGCCAGGGTCCATTGGACGACATTCGCATCATTGAACTGGGCCATGTGATCGCCGCGCCCTTGTGCGCTGCGCTTATGGCTGACTTTGGGGCGGATGTGATCAAGGTCGAACATCCGCGCGGCCCCGATATGATGCGCGAACTTGGACCCAAGGCCGAACAGGACGGCGTTGGGGTGTGGTGGAAATCTATCGCCCGCAACAAGCGCATTCTGGCCATGGACTGGAAGGCCGACAAGGGTCGAGCAATCTTGCGTCAACTGGTCGAAGGTGCGGACGTCTTGGTCGAAAACTTCCGCGTCGGCGTGCTCGAGCGGGCGGGGATTGGGCCGGATATCTTGCACGAATGGAACCCGGATCTGGTGATCCTGCGGATCTCGGGCTATGGGCAAGACGGGCCGACGGCCAAGAAACCTGTGTTCGGCCGCGCTGCCGAGGCGATGGCCGGGCTGCCGCATATCTCGGGCTATCCGGACGGCCCGCCGATGCATCCCGGTTTTCCTGCCGCGGATTCCACCACCGGCCTGATGGGCGCAATGGGCGTTATGATGGCGCTGCACACACGCGGGCAGAATGGGACGCGTGGGCAAGTGGTCGATCTGGCCGTGTTCGAAGCGTTGATGCGGTTGATCGACTATCACGTGCCCGCCCTGACCGGGGCCAAACTCTCGCCCAGACGCAATGGGCTGCGTCAGCCAATGGATTTCGCGCCCGGAGGCATGTTCCGCACCAGCGACGGGGTTTGGGTGACAGTTTCAGCCGGAGGCGCAGAAACCGCACGCCGGTTGCTGCGGGCCGTGGGTGGCGACGACTTTGCCGACGATCCGCGTTTTGCCACCATGGCCGGGATCAGTGCCAACATGGCCGAAGTATTCGACCGTCTTAACGACTTTATTACGGCCCGCGATTTCGACGCTGTGCAAGACGCGTTTGAGGCCGCCGATGCTGTGGCCGCCCCCGTCTTGTCGGTCGAGGATATTCTTGAGCATCCACAGATCGCCCATCGCGAGGATGTCGTCGCCGTTAAAGGCGAGGAAACACGCGTCATAGGTCCAGTCCCGAAACTGACCGAAACACCTGGTGAGGTACGCTGGCTGGGTCGCGGGCGTGGTGCTGACACACGCGCCATTCTCGGCGAAATGGGCGTTACTCCCGACGAGATCGTCGCTCTTGCGGACGAAGGAATCATCGGCCTTGGAGAAAAAGGCCAATGACGTTCAGATACTCCGAAGAACAGCAGGAAATACGCGACACGATCCTACGCATCTGCGCCGAATTTGATGATGAATACTGGCTGGAGAAAGACCGCAAAGGCGGCTTTCCTCACGAATTGCACAAGGCGCTGTCTGATGGCGGCTGGCTGGGTATCGCTATGCCCGAAGAATTCGGAGGCGCCGGTCTGGGTATCACCGAGGCCGCAATAATGATGCAGGCAATCGCCGAATCTGGGGCGGGTGCCAGTGGGGCTTCGGCCATCCATCTTAATATTTTCGGTCTGACTCCGGTTGTGGTTTACGGCACCGATGACCAGAAAAAGCGCATGTTGACGCCGCTGATCAAAGGCCGCGAGAAACCCTGTTTTGGTGTGACCGAACCGACGACCGGGCTGGACACTACAAAGCTCAAGACCCGCGCGGTACGGCAGGGAGATCGTTACATAGTTCACGGTCAAAAAGTGTGGATATCCACCGCCCAAGTGGCCGACAAGATGCTGCTGCTGGCCCGCACAACGCCAATAGAGGACGTGAAAAAGCCAACCGAGGGGCTGTCGCTGTTTTATACAGACCTGGACCGGACCTTTGTGGACATACGCGAAATAGACAAGATGGGCCGCAAGGCGGTTGATTCGAACGAGATGTTCATAGACGGGCTACCTATCCCGGCTGAGGATCTGATCGGCGAGGAAGGCAACGGTTTTCGCCAGATTCTGCATGGGCTGAACCCGGAGCGCGTTCTGATTGCCGCCGAATGCGTCGGCATTGCCCGAAACGCGATCAAAAGGGCCACGCAATACGCAAAAGAACGTCGTGTTTTTGACCGCCCAATTGGTCAGAATCAGGGCATCCAGCACCCGTTGGCCAAGGCATGGGCACGGGTCGAGGCGGCCAATCTGATGGTAATGCACGCCGCCGCCCTATATGATTCGGGCGAATCCTGCGGGGTCGAGGCCAATACCGCCAAACTGCTCGCCGCCGAGGCCGCAGTTGAGGCGACACAGACCGCACAGCTGACTTTTGGTGGCTTTGGCTATGCCAAGGAATACCACGTTGAGCGCCTGGTCCGCGAGGCGCTTTTGTTCCACATCGTTCCGATCACACCACAATTGCTGATGTCATTCATCGCTGAAAAGGCGCTTGGCCTACCGAAATCTTACTAGGGGAGAGACTCATGGAAAATGAAATAAGAACAACCGGTTACTTTTATAATGAACTGGAAGTAGGGGCAAGTTTCCGCACCCGGTCACGCACTGTTACCGAATCGGATCTGGTGGGTTTCTGCAACCTGACCTGGATGACCGAAAGCCTGTTCACCGACACCACCCATGCCCGCGATGGCGCCTCAAAACTGGGTCAGGTAATTCCCGGAGTGATGGTCTATGCCATGGCCGAGGGCCTGCTGACTTATGCCATGGAAGGGACAGGTTTGGCCTTTCTACACGCGGACTTTTCCGTTAAGGGACCAACCCATGTCGGCGACACGATCCATGTCGAGGCCGAAATTATCGAGATGCGGCCAACTTCGAAACCAGGTCGCGGTCTTGTACGCAGTCGTAACCGGGTTCTTAACGCTGAAGGCAACGAATGTATCATCTACGAACCACTGCGTATGTTGCGTATGAAGTAAGAAATTTGCATCATTTAAAAACGAGGCTTGTCAGGTATTCTAACGCGTGTTAGAAAACTGAAAGCGGGTGAAACATCCGCATTTGGGGGGGAGACCAAATGACCGACACACAAGCACCGGTATTCGGATTCGATGAGGCACGGCTGCGCGATGAGCCGACCGTCTTTTCACCCGATTTGTTCCGCGGTCAGGTTGTGGTTGTCAGCGGTGCCGGCAGCGGGCTGGGTCGGGCAATTGCCACCCTTTTCGCACGCCATGGTGCTGATCTTGCGATTTGTGGTCGCAATGTGGAAAAGCTGGAAAAGACCGCCGAGTTTCTGCGCGGCTTTGGCGGCAAGGTGCTAACCAAACAACTAACGATCCGCGACCCTGAGCAAGTCAGCGACTTTATCGACGCGGTCCACGCGGAATACGGTCGTCTTGATACTCTGGTCAACAATGCAGGCGGGCAGTTCCCGCAGGCCGCACTGGATTTTTCAGTCAAGGGTTGGAACGCTGTCATTGATACCAACCTTAACGGTACGTGGTGGATGATGCAAAACGCGGCACGCAAATGGGTCGAGACTGGCCAGACGGGAAACATCGTTAACATCGTCGCCAGCATCTGGCGTGGCATGCCCGGAATCGCCCATACGGCTGCAGCGCGGGCCGGGGTGATCTATCTGTCAAAAACTGTCGCCGTGGAATGGGCACCGAATTCAATTCGGGTCAACTGTGTTGCACCCGGCTGCTGCGAGAGCACGGGATTCGGAAACTACCCACCCGAGGGTGCTGAATCCTTTGAAGATTCTAATCCGATGCTCAAATCCGGCGACGAATGGGACATTGCCCAAGGCGTGGCTTACATGGCGGCCCCTTCGGGGAAATTCGTCACCGGAGAAGTTTTGACAATTGATGGCGGCCAACAAATGTGGGGCGACCCATGGCCAACCGGCCGTCCGGACTACTTTAAGATCGCGTAATTTAATTTCGAAACCGCTTAACATTATCTCAAGATCGCGTAACATCAAAATCGCGTAACATGTGGTGCTAAAAAGGGGAAATCTGATGACTACCGGAGTGAACCAGAATGTCAGCTGAGCAAACTACTGACAAAAACCAATCCGGTGCGCCGGTGCTGGAATGCCGCAATGTCGAGCGACGCTTTGGCGGACTCGTTGCGGTCACGGGCGTTGATATGACCATCAACAAGGGTGAAATATTCGGCCTTGTCGGTCCCAATGGGAGCGGCAAGACAACCCTGACCAACGCTATCACCGGGTTCTATCCGCCCAACACTGGCCAGATCATATTGGACGGCAACGATATTACCGGAACCAAGCCGCATAAAGTGGCCGGTCTGGGTGTCGCGCGGACTTTCCAGAACCTCGCTTTGTTCAACGGGATGAGCGTACTCGACAATATCCTTCTGGGTCGCCACGTCCACATGAACCCTGGTGTGATTCGCACTGCGATGTACTGGTGGCTGGCGCGCCCCGAAGAGATCGCCAATCGCGAAGTGGTCGAGGAAATCATCGACTTTTTGCAACTGGAGGGCATTCGCAACGAACTGGTGGATGGTATCCCGATCGGGCTGAAGAAACGGGTTGAACTGGCCCGTGCCCTGGTGGCCGAACCGCACCTGTTGATCCTGGACGAACCGATGGCCGGGATGAACCAGGAAGAAAAGGAATACATGGCGCGCTTTATTCTTGATGCACGCGCCGAACGAGGCGTCAGCGTATTGCTGATCGAACACCACATGGATGTCATTATCGGCATCTGTGACCGAATGCTGGCACTGAACTATGGCGAGATGATCGCCACCGGAGTGCCCAGCGAAGTTATCAACGACCCACGTGTGGTCGAAGCATATATCGGAGCTGGCCATGACGCATGATCGCACCGTAGATACCCTACCCCGCCTGCTGGCCCGCAATGCGCAACAGTACGGTCAGGACATTGCCCTGCGCGAAAAAGATCGCGGCATCTGGACCGAAATCACCTGGAGCGAATATGCCGACACGGCCATTGCCTGCGCGGCTGGGTTCGACTCGCTTGGTGTAAAGCCGGAAGATGCTGTGATCATCCTCGGAGACAATCGCGTGCGGTTGTATATCGCGATGGTGGCAACGTCGATGCTGCGCGCCTATGCGATGCCTGCCTATCCGGGTGCAACACTGGCCGAGCTGCAACATTTTGTCGGCGAGGCAAATGTGACCGCCGCCATGGCCGAGGATCAGGAGCAGGTCGATAAACTGATGGATCTGCGCGAAGCGGTTGATGGCAGCCCTGCCATGATCGTCTATGACGATTCCCGAGGCTTGGGTGACTACACCGCACTTGGGTTGAAATCATGGGACGATTTCATTGAACTGGGTCACAAAGCACTGGCGGATGATTCGTCTTTGCGTGACCGGCTGATCAATGGCGCAACCCCCAAAGACCCGGCTGTTTTCATGCATTCATCGGGCACAACCGGCAAGCCCAAGGGCATCGTGCTGAGCCACGAGAATGCCATCTCGGGGGCCGATAACGCCTTTGCCGGCGGCGCATTCGACACCGGTGAACAATTGCTTGCCTATTTGCCAATGGCCTGGGTCGGCGACTTTGCCCTCTCAATAGGTGCAGGAATTTCCTATCGCTTTACCATAAACGTGCCCGAGCGTCAGGAAACGGTGCAGCGCGACATGCGCGAGATCGCTCCGACTTTCTATCTGGCCGCGCCGCGTACATGGGACAATATGCTGACCTTGATTCAGGTCGGGATCGAAAATTCGACGCCGTTAAAGAAAGGTCTTTATCATTTCTTCATGGATCGCTCGATTGAGGCGGAAAAACGCAAGCTCAAAGGCGTTCCCCCTGGTCCATTGGACCGGTTGGGCCGGTTGTTGGGTGAATGGATGGTTTTTGGCCCGATCAAGGACCAGTTTGGTCTGACTCAGTTGAAAAATGCCTTTACCGGCGGCGAGGCCATCGGAGAAGACACCTTTGTGTTCTATCGCGGCCTTGGTATTGCTCTGCGTCAGTTTTATGGACAGACAGAAACCTCGGCCTTTACCGCCGTGCAAGCCGCTGATGAGGTGCAATTGCACACGGTTGGCAAACCTCTTCCGGGGGTCGAGGCAAAGATCGCCGAGGACGGCGAAATCCTGCTGCGCAGCGGCAATGTGTTTGCCGGCTACTTCAACAACCCGGACGCAACCGCAGAAGCGCTTGAAGACGGTTGGCTGCGCTCTGGTGATGCCGGCTATCTTGAGGATGACAATCATATGGTGGTGCTCGGGCGTCTGTCCGAAGTGGTTTATACCAAAGACGGCGAACGTTACGTGCCCAATTATGTAGAAAACCGCCTGAAATTCAGCCCCTACATCAAGGACGCGGCAGTGGTCGGCGCCGGCAGGGACCAGTTGACGGCAATGGTCTGCATCGACTTTGAATCGGTCGGTCACTGGGCCGAAGTTAATGGCGTGCCTTATACGTCTTATGCAGACCTGTCGCAGCGCGACGAGGTCGCGGTATTGCTCACTAAGGCTTACGAGCGGGTGAACAATGTCTTGCCCGAGGCGCTTAAGATGCACCGTTTTGTCAGTCTTCCCAAAGAGTTCGACCCGGACGACGGCGAGATCACCCGAACCCGCAAACTGCGGCGCAAGGTTGTGGAAGAACGCTATTCACAAGTCATTGATGCACTATATGACAATTCGTCCGAAGTGCATGTAAAGGCTGAAGTTACTTATGAAACCGGCGAGACAGGCTTTGTCGAGCGCACATTGCCTATCAGGGAGGTTTAAATGGACTGGATTTTTCTTTCGGAGCTAACGGTGAACGGGGCCCTAACCGGGTTGCTCTATTCGCTGGTGGCAATCGGGCTGGTCCTGATTTACAAGTCTTCGGCTGTGCCCAATCTGGCACAAGGCGCACTGACGATGTTGGGGGCTTATATAGTCCTGGCGTTTTCGGACAATATGGGCTGGCCGCTTTGGGTGGCAATTCCGCTCGCGGTTGTGATCATGTTCTTTCTGGGCATGGGTATCGAAAGGGTTGCGCTGCGGCGTCTGGCCGGTCGACCTATCGTGATGATCCTGATGATGACTATGGGCATCGACATCTTCCTGCGCGGTACCACGCTGGCAATCTGGGGCGGGGCGTCCCGACCAGTCAATCTGGGAGTCAGCTACGATCCCTACTTCCTGGGCGATTTGCTGCTTAGCCGAATTCACATTATCGGAGCGGCTGTCGCGCTTGCGCTGTTCGTGGGGTTCCTTTTGTTTTTCCGCACTCGCCTTGGCATCCGCCTCAGAGCGATTTCAGACGACTATATGGCGTCTTGGTCGATCGGTATTTCGGTCGAACGCGGCGTGGGTCTTTCCTGGGGGCTGGCCTCGATCGTGGCTGTTGCAACCGGTGTGATCTGGGGCGAAATTCAGGGCGTCGAACAATCCCTGTCGCTGCTGCTGCTGAAAGGGCTGACCGTCGCCGTTCTTGGCGGGCTGGACAGTATCGTCGGAGCCATCGTCGCTGGCATTATTCTGGGTATTCTGGAAAGTGTCGGGTCGTTTTATCTGGATGACATTGTCGGAGGAGGTAGCCGCGATCTGATCGTTGCCGCCGTGTTGATCCTGACAGTGATGATCCGCCCGCATGGCCTGTTTGGCCGTCACGACATCGAAAGGGTCTGAGAATGTTCTATCGCCTCTCCGGTGTCCGTCATAACAGCTATGTTTCGGACAGAAAAATTTTCCAGGTGCCTGCCGACCGAAACGCGGTGGTGTTCCTATTGTTGATCGCACTTGCGGCTCCCGTTCTGATCCCGTCGCTTTACCTTAACAGCTATGCCCTGCCCTGGTTGATCTGGACAGCGGCGGTGCTGGGCCTGAATCTTGTGACCGGTTGGGCCGGGCAGTTGCATCTGGGTTATGCCGCCGTCATGGCTGTTGGAGCCTATTCCTCGGTACACGCCGCGCGGTTTGGCATCCCATGGGAGTTCGCCCTGCTGATTGGTGGGCTGACTTCATCCGTCATCGGCAGCCTGTTTGCCTTTACCGCTCTGCGGGTCAAAGGCCTTTATCTGGCACTGACCACCCTGGCGATGCAGTTTGTCATGGACTGGGTTCTGACCCACTCGCCAGCAATTACCGGTGGATCACACGCCTCGCTGCAGTCCCCTCCATTTGCTTTGCTGGGGCAGGAAATAACTTCGGACGCCGGACTTTATTATGTCGCTCTTGGCTGGTGCATACTGGTTACAATCTTCATGCTTAACCTTAAGCGTACCGGATTGGGTCGCGCGTTGGTTGCGGTACGTGAAAAGGATTTTGCCGCTGCAATTCTGGGAGTGAACAGTTTTTACTACAAACTTGTCGCCTTTGCCGCCTCGTCGTTCATCGCGGGCGTAACCGGTGCTCTGCTTGTGGCAACGTTCTATTTCCTTGCGGCACCTGAACAGTTTGCTGTGAATGTATCCATTCAGGTTCTGGCGATGGTGATCATCGGCGGATTGGGCAGCATCATCGGCAGCTATATGGGCGCTGCCCTGATCCTGTTGATGCCGGGTATTGTGAACCAAATTTTCGCGACCTTTGCCAATACATTGGGCCTGGAATTTGGTATTGAAACATTCGCACATATTCCGAATGCGGCGTATGGTGCGTTGATCGTGATCTTCCTGATGGTCGAACCACTGGGCCTAGGAAAATTATACGCCAATATCAGGGATTACCTGATGATCTGGCCCTTTGATCAGCTCAAAAAATAGG
>JAHRVZ010000244.1 GCA_019090405.1 Paracoccaceae bacterium | reverse complement strand
TACACAAATTCCCTGACAACAAAGACTATGACAATCGTCTGCAGGATACCGAACTGGATTACCTGCTTTCATCTGAATCGGCTCTTAAATCACTTGCCGAAAACTATGTTGGGTTGCCGTTCTGAATTGGTTTTGTTTATGGCTCTAGTCTAGAGATTGTTCAATCATGTCCAGCGTTTGCATGGCTGCCAGCACCTGTTGGGCAGAACCGTTTGGTTCACGTCCTTCGTTGATCGCGGCGATAAATTCGCGGTCGATCAATTCAATTCCATTATTTGAGACCGCGACGCCTGACAAATCTATCTGATTTTCGTTGCCGTCATACAGGTCATCATAGCGGGCAAGATAAGTGCCGTTATCACAGATATAACGAAAGAATGTCCCAAACGGGCCTTGGTTGTTGAATGACAGCGACAGGTTACAGATCGCGCCATCCGGGGTCTTCATTGCGATGGCCATATCCATGGCAATGCCAAGGTCCGCATGCAATGGACCTTGCAGTCCAAAGGCTTTGGAAACGGTTTCGCCAGTCTGGTACTGGAACAGATCAACCGTGTGGCAGGCATGGTGCCATAACAGGTGGTCGGTCCAACTGCGCGCTTCGCCTTTGGCATTGGTGTTGGTGCGGCGAAAGAAATAGGTCTGAACATCCATTTGCTGGATTTTCAGCTCACCGGCTGCGATCTTGTTTTTGATCCATTGGTGGCTGGGATTAAAACGGCGCACCTGTCCGGCCATGCAAAGCACACCGGTTTCTTGCTGAACCCGCACGATTTCCTGACTGTCGGCAAGGCTGTCGGCCATTGGAATTTCTACCAAAACAGGCTTGCCCGCACGCATGCACGCAATCGCCTGCTGCGCATGAAGCTGCGTAGGCGTCGACAAAATCACCGCATCCACATCGTCGCGTCTCAGGCATTCCGCCAAGTCAGTTGCCGCATGGGCGATGCCGCGCTCTGCGGCCAGCGCCTGAATTTTGGCCGCAGTTGGTCCCATCACAGACGTCACCTGCACGCCCTGGATGGCGGCCAGTGCATCCAGATGTTTGATTCCAAAAGCGCCGTAAGCACCAGCAACGCAAATTCTCATTTTCGACCTCGATCAGCTAGTTTTGGAACAGCAAAGATGCCTGAGCAGCGATCATTGCGATTTGGGGGAAGAACAACAAGAGCATACAGGCAATTCTGCGGTTGGTGTATTTCGAACTCTGGCGATGATATTGGTTTTTTCAATAGCTTGGTCAGTGTTGCAACTTAGGATCAATATTGCAGGCGGATTCGCACAGGTTTTTGAACAGTCTTCAGCGATGATATAGATTCGGATTATAGCACAAATTTATACCTCGTGATTTGTTTGGACTGGGCATTTGGACGATTCTGGTCAAAATTGTCATCATCCCGTATGCGCGAGACCTGTGAATGGTTTTGATTACCCAAATTAGGAAATCGTCATGGATGCCGATTGGCGTGTCTTTCATCCAAACCCCAAAAAGCCCGACCTGACCCTTCCGGTTGGCGCGGTGGATGCGCATTGCCATGTTTTTGGACCTGCAGATGAATTCCCTTTCGCACCGGGCCGCAAATATACGCCGTGTGATGCAGGCAAAGACAAATTGTTCTCGTTGCGTGATTTTCTGGGGTTTCAGCGCAATGTCATCGTGCAGGCGACATGCCATGGAAAAGATAACCGCGCTATGGTCGATGCGTTGAAATCAGCGGCTGGCCGCGCGCGCGGCATTGCGACCGTTGGGCCTGATATAACGATGGATGAACTGCGCGAAATGGACCGGGCGGGCGTGCGCGGAGTACGCTTTAACTTTGTCAAACGGCTGGTCGATGACACCCCCAAAGAGGTGTTTCTTGGCATAGCGGACAAAATCAAAACGCTTGGCTGGCATATCGTCGTCTATTTCGAAGCACAGGATCTGCAAGAACTTGAACCCTTTCTGAAACAACTACCAACCATCATTGTGGTTGATCATATGGGGCGGCCTGATGTGACCAAAGGCGTGGATCACCCCGATTTTCAACGTTTTGTTCATCTGATGGCGAAAAATGAAAACATCTGGACAAAAGTGACTTGCCCGGAACGGTTAACTGCAATGGGGCCACCTTATGATGATGTTGTCGATTTCGGGGCCGCCATTGTTAACCAATTCCCGGATCGGGTGATCTGGGGCACTGACTGGCCCCATCCCAACATGAAATCGCACATGCCGGATGATGGTGTTCTGGTCGATCATATTTCGCGTATCACCCGCAGCCCCGAACAGCTCCAGAAACTGCTCGTCGACAATCCAATGCGCCTGTACTGGTCCAAATGAGACTGGTCCAAATAAGAGAGGGATGTCATGTCTATCGAAGAATTTGACCACCACACGCCAATACCCGGCACAACATTGTTTGACGGCGAGATGGCGATGAAAGGCTATGCGCTGAACAAGATGTGTTATTCATTTAACGGTGCTGCGGCCCGTCAGGAATATCTGAATGACCCGATGGCCTATTATGCCAAGTTCAAACTGAACGAGGCCCAGATTCAGGCCTGCGAAAACAAGAACGTGCTGGAAATGATCGCAGCAGGGGGTAATATCTATTACCTTGCCAAATTTGCCGGAATATTCAAACTGTCGGTTCAGGATATAGGGGCGCAGCAGACCAGCGTGACAACTGAAGAATTTAAAGAAAAGCTGTTGCGGCAAGGAGACTGATCATGGCCAGAATACTTGGTGGCATAACCACATCTCACATCCCCGCAGTCGGCAATGCAATCGCAAACAAGATGTTTGATGATCCTTACTGGAAGCCGTTTTTTGACGCATATCCGCCGATCCACGAATGGTTGGCAAAGGTCAAACCCGATGTTGTGGTCAACATCTACAATGATCACGGGCTTGGGTTTTTCCTTGACCAGATGCCGACCTTTGCGATCGGCGCGGCGCATGAATACCACAACGAAGACGAAGGCTGGGGTCTGAAACCGTTACCGCCGTTTCAGGGTGATGCCAGAATGTCGTGGCATATCATCGAAGGCATGGTGGCAGATGAATTTGACATCACGTCCTGTCAGGAACTGGCGGTGGATCACGGCTTTACTGTTCCGATGCAGCTGTTCTGGCCGGGACTGGGCGACAACCCGGACATCCCTCGCGCCATTCCGATTAGCGCCAATACCGTGCAGCATCCGATTCCAACCCTGAAACGCGCGCTGGATTTTGGTAAATCACTGGGCAAAGCCATTCGCAGCTATCCCGATGACATAAAGGTAGTCGTTCTGGGAACAGGCGGCCTGTCCCACCAGCTTGACGGAGAACGCGCGGGCTTTATCAACCGCGAATTTGACGAAATGTGCATGGAGAAAATTGTCACTGACCCCGAGTCCCTGACCTCGATCAGCCGCCATGAACTTGTCGAGAAAGCCGGGGCGCAAGGGACCGAGTTTTTGATGTGGATGATGATGCGCGGCGCGCTTACTGAAAAAGTGAACGTTCTTAACCAAAACTATCACATTCCAATTTCAAACACCGGAGCGGGCACGATGCTGATGGAATGTGTTGATTAACCTTCTATTTTGTCGGCTTTGTGCATCAGAACCTTGATGTGTCGGGCAAACCAATAAGTCGCCGGAAGACCGAACACCGCGCCAATGATCAACGATGGCCAAAGTCCAAGAACCGGCCAGCCAAGCCACGAACCGATGAGTGACGCAAAAAAGACGTTCAGTGCCATTGCCCCGGATCCAAATGGATACAGAACCAGCGCAATTCGCCAGACGCTCCAGCCTGCGTTTAGCGTATTTTGATCAGCCATCCAACGGCCCCCAAAGCTGCAACAAGCATCAAAGATGCCATTAGAAACCAAAATTCGGCGGTCGCGCTTTGCGCCTGTGGGATCGGGCGATCAAAGGCTTCAGCCATGGCTGAGGCGGGGACAAAGGCGATCAGAAATAGGAATAGGCGTGTCATGTCATGTCTCCTGTATGAGGGATCGGTAAATATCTGGAAGTGCGCGGGTCAGGCGGGCAGGGTTCGGAAGCAGGGTAAAACCACCCCGGCCAAAGATGCGGGTGAACCAGTCCTGACCATCCTGATCAATGATGATGCCATGCACCGTGTG
>JAHRVZ010000243.1 GCA_019090405.1 Paracoccaceae bacterium | reverse complement strand
GATATACTCCCCAACGGACCGTTTCTTCCTGTGGTTCGTTACCTCCCCCCGCCTCAGCAGCGGGGGGTTTTTCCGGTGAAATCCAGAAAATACATCATCTTACATATGGGAAAATTTCGCCAGTTGGCGTAGTCATATGCCATGCCTGCCCTCTGTCGTGATTGCCTGATTCAGTTAAAAACCGAACGCCGTTGCCCTGCCTGCGGCAGTCCGCGCATTCAGACGCATCCGGAATTGTTCAGTTTGACGATTGCTCATATGGATTGCGACGCGTTCTACGCTTCGGTCGAAAAGCGCGATGATCCGTCTTTGGCCGACAAACCCATCATTATCGGCGGCGGAAAACGTGGTGTGGTATCCACCGCCTGTTACGTCGCCCGCATTCGCGGAGTGCGATCTGCCATGCCGATGTTTCAGGCGCTGAAATTATGTCCCGACGCTGTAATTATCCGGCCTCGGATGCAGGCCTATGTCGAGGCATCGCGGGCTATTCGCAGCCTGATGGAAGAACTGACACCCTCCATCGAACCCCTTTCTCTGGACGAGGCGTTTCTTGATCTAACCGGAACCGAGCGCCTGCATGGTGCACCCCCGGCGGTGATGCTGGCAAAACTGGTCAAAAGAATGCAAGACGAACTGGGCCTGACCGGGTCAATCGGATTGTCACATAATAAGTTTCTGGCCAAGGTCGCGTCTGACCTTGATAAGCCGCGTGGATTTTCAGTGATCGGAGCCGCAGAAACTGACGCATTTCTGGCAAATAAACCTGTCAGTCTGATCTGGGGCGTCGGACAGGTAACGCGTAATTCTCTGGAAAGCGCAGGTATCCGAACCTTCACCGATTTGTTGCGCTGGGATCAGTCCGAATTGACCGCGCGATTTGGGTCGATGGGCTATCGGTTGTGGCATTTGGCCCGCGGGCAGGACAAGCGGCGCGTTTCAGCGCATGAGCCAATGAAATCAATCTCGAACGAAACTACATTTTTTGAGGACACCAGTGATCCCGATATTCTGGACGGGCATCTGTGGCGTATGGCCGAAAAAGTATCTGACCGTGCCAAAGCCAAGCAGCTCGCCGGGCGTGTGGTCACATTAAAGCTGAAACGTGCAGATCACAGCGGGCTGACCCGCAGGCTATCTTTGAGGGACGCGACGCAAATGGCCGACACAATCTATCGTACAGCGCGCAACCTGTTTGAACAGGTCGGCAATCAGGGGCCCTATCGCTTGCTGGGCTGTGGCCTGTCTGATCTGTGCCCCGAGGTCGAGGCCGATAAATCAGGTGATCTTCTGGATCCCGGCGCAACCAAACGATCAGAGGCTGAACGAGCCACCGACGCAATCCGAAACAAATTCGGCTCAAAGGCGATCCTAAAGGGACGGTCATTGCGCTAGCTGCTGGACGTCAACCCGGTTGGCTTTGCTTCGTTGTTGAGACAATCAACTTTGTGGCTGAACGCATCCTCGTAAGTACCCTGCTTTTTGGGCGATACTGTCAGACGCGGTTTCAATCGCATAATCTACCAATAGATAGGGCGCCTGTGAAAGATTGCTGATGGATTTGCTGGCATCGGACATGCGGGCATCCACTTTTTCCAGTCGCGTCTCGATCCGTTGCAGTGTGGCAGATTGTATCTCGCCCGGTCGCGCCAACACCTGCGCCACATCCTGCCTAAGGTTAACCAATTCGCCGGTCATCGCCTGTAACTCAGCTTTAAGAGGCTCAACGACGACCAGATTACTGGCGAAATTCGAGGCAACATTATCTGCTGTATTTGCCACTTTCCACGCCAGAAACAAACATAGCGCCAACAATATCAGGGTCGCATTCAACAAGGCCAGACACAGGTCTTTCAGTACTTTTAACATATTGATCCTCTTTAAGTGACGGTCCCAAGCCGGATGACATGTGGGATGACTTGTGCCCCAAGATGAATCTGTCAGCGAGCCGGATCAAGTCTTTTTTGTCGATGCCGCTGGATGGCGGCACCCAGTGGCTGGCTATTCCGCTGCCAAGGCTGCGCGTTCCCCGCCAATGCTGGCGATCTCAGAAATCACCTGGCGTAAAATTGCCTGAAAGTTGGTGAAGTTTTCGTTGGGTTCTATGCGTCGTTCGTCCATATAGATTGCCCGATCAATCTCGACCTGAACGGCGTGCTGGCGTCGCGACGGGCGGCCGTAGGCCTGTGTGACATAAGCACCTGCAAATGGCGCATTTCGCACGACTTTCAATCCGGCTGACGTAAATGCCGATTCAATCCGATCTACAATTTCTGAACTTGCGGCCGCTCCGAAACGGTCGCCAAGCACGATTTCGGGGCGGTGTTTAGAAACACGGGCGATTCCGTCCATCGCTTCGTTTGGCATCGAGTGGCAATCAATCAGGATCGCATGGCCAAATTCTGCTTTGGCCTCGTCAAGTAACCCCTGCAAAACTGAATGATATGGTCGCCAATAGGTCTCAATTCTATGCTGGGCCTCGGCCATCGGCAATTTGCCACGGTAAATTTCACGCCCGTTTGCCACTACGCGTGGGATCACCCCAAGGCCGGATGCGACACGCGGGTTATGGGCCTGCCGCTTTGCACCTTCGATCAAAGACGGATCAAGTTCATCCTGACTTCGATTCATATCTACATATGCGCGAGGGGCGCCAGCCATCAGCAAAGGTGCGCCAAATTCAGGAGCCGAGGCAAACAATTTGTCCACAAAGGCGTCTTCGGATGAGCGGATGGTATGTTCGTCCAAAACACTTTGCTGCACAAATGTGGATGGATACGTGGCACAGCTATGAGGTGACGCGAAAACAACGCTGGACAGTCGTTTATTCGGCAAGCTCAACTGAAATGCGGATTGTGACATCGACTCTCCCTGACATTTCATACATAGCCCAAAAAGTTCCGATACCAAAAGCCCTTGATACCTCTGACGACTCCTTTTATAGACCCGCTACCGGCGCGGGATTCTGCGCCCCATTTTTGTTG
>JAHRVZ010000242.1 GCA_019090405.1 Paracoccaceae bacterium | reverse complement strand
GTTGTGTCGGGCGACACTGTGTTGCTGAGCACTGGCCAGACGATCCAACTCAACGCGGATGGTACAATACAAATTGTTGGGGATGGGGACGTCGAAGACTATACGTTCACTTACACAGTCTCAAACGGCTCAAACTCGGATACCGGGTATGTCACTGTAGATACCGTCCCATGTTTTGTTGCAGGGACCAGAATCGAAACACCTGACGGTCTGGTTCTTGTCGAAGACATCCAGTCCGGTGATCTGGTCATGACCCGCGACGAAGGCCCGCAACCTGTCCGCTGGTCCGGTCGCCGCCGCGTCAAAGCGCAGGGCGATCTGGCGCCGATACATATCCGTGCGGGCACTTTTGGTCAGCACAATGACTTGCTGGTCTCACCCCAACACCGGGTGCTGGTACGTGACGGTCTTGCCGAACTGTTATTTGGCGAAGGCGAGGTTTTAGTCGCCGCCAAAGACCTGCTTAATGACCATTCTGTCACTCGACGATGTGGCGAACAGGTGGCTTATGTTCATCTGATGTTTGACCGGCATCAGATCATTTTCTCTGAAGGTTTGGAAACTGAAAGCTTTTTGCCTGGCCCACAGACAACCAATTGCCTTGAACAACCAATCGTCGACGAAATATGCAAGGTTTTTCCTGAATTAGACCCTGTTACAGGACAGGGGTATGGAACCTCTGCCCGTCGAACATTAAGGAAATTCGAAGCTAAACTTCTGCTTCAAGACACACGGGCGGCCTGACAAATGGGATGGATTGCGCTTGCAGATCACGATCAGTGGGACTTTTCGGCCAATGGTCTGAACGCCCGGCACGGTGCATCGGCCCTTGTTGATACGCGTCCCGGTATGCTGCTGACCCGTGGGTCGATAGTGATTGAAACCCGGCTGCCAACTATCAAAAAACCGCAACCGCTGTTTAGCTATAATCGCCCGGGAAACTGGCCGCTTTATCTATCGTTGCAGGCCATACCCGGCGGTGGCCTAACGCTGATACTAGATCAGGGCGGTGAGGTGATGCATCAATCCATCAACCATTCCGAAGCCGGGCGGATGGATATTCTTCGGATCACATATTCATGGAATTCAATTGAACGCTGGGGCCGACTTTCGTTAGAGCGTAGCGATCAGGAAAAAGTCATTCTTGTTTCGACTAACGCACCCAAGCCGCTTTTAGTGAGCGATATTGAGGCCTTGGTTCAGCCCAGCGCCGATCGGTTTATGGCTCCTGAAGTTATATACTTGGCCGTTTCAACCGATATAGAACCAGTCGGGCCTATGCCGTCGCTTGCGCCTAAGACGCTTGTTGCTACGCCTTTTGGCTATCAAGAGGTCGGCAAACTACGTCGCGGTGATCTGGTTCAGACCGCAGGTGGCAAAAGCGTTCCGGTTTTGCAGACCCTAACACGCACAGTTCCCGCGCGGGGTCATTTCAGCCCGGTGTTGTTACGGGCTCCGTTTTTTGGCCTTGTGCAAGACATCATCGTCGCCCCGTCGCAACGACTGGTCATTTCAGGGTCCGAGGTTGAATACCTGTTTGGCCGTGAATCCGTATTGGTGCCTGCATTCCACCTATTGGGCGGCACGTCCGCCAGACCCGCAACACGTGGTTTAGTGACGACTTATACCCAACTTTTATTACCAGAGCACGAAGCACTGGATACTGCCGGAACAGTTGCCGAAAGCCTGTATATTGGTCGATTGCGCCGCAAAAAAGATCAGTTAGGCGCAAGTTTGCTGGCAGATTTTGATCGTAGCAAACTGCCTGATCACGGGCCTTCGGTTTTTCCGGTTCTGAAATTGTTTGATGCACTTGTGCTCGCAGAGCAACGCGCCGCTTAATATATTGCGTAGAACGCGGTGTGTCGGACATATTTCTAAACCTGCTGCAAGTCACGGCTTGCTCCACCTTGGCTTTCTGCGTACCGTCAAGTGGGGATGGAGCCAATGCGAAAACTACTTCTTATTGTCAGCCTGATAAGTGGGGCCTGGGCACAGGTCTCGACCGCTCAGACGCTGAATGCAGCGACAGTAACGCGCACGCCGTTTTCGTTTGTTGCAAACGGCGTCGATACGGGTTTTTCCATTGAGTTGTTGGAATTGATTGCCGAGACTCTGGAATGGAACGTTCAGGTTAATCGCGTTGATTTGTTCGCGACCATGCTGAATCAGGTTGAGACCGCCAAGGCCGATCTTGCGATTGCGAATATTTCCATGACAGCCGCGCGCGAGGCCGTCATGGACTATAGCCAACCCATTTTTGAGGCTGGTTTGCAGATCATGGTGCCAACAGGCGAAACCCAACTGCCGCCGCTGATGGCTGCTTTGCTTTCAACTGATCTGCTGATGGCAATTGCCATTGCATTTGTTCTTTTAATGGCTGGCGGAATGTTGATGTGGTGGTTTGAACGCCGTGCTCAGCCATATTTTGACAGAACTGCTGGCGAGGCGTGGTTTCCATCCTTTTGGTGGGCGCTAAATCTGGTGGTAAACGGAGGGTTTGAGGAACGTGTTCCACGTACGCCCGTGGGCCGATTGTTTGCCGTGTTGCTGGTGCTGTCTTCTCTATTTGTTGTGTCAATTTTTGTGGCCAAGATAACTGCGGTTATGACAGTTGACGCGCTTAACGGGTCGGTAAATTCGGTAAATGACTTATACCGCCAACGCGTTGCCACCATCGAGAATTCAACTGCTGCCGAGTATCTGACCAGTAGAGACATTGTTTTTCGTGCCTATTCCAGTCTTGATCCAATGCTCGCAGATTTTGAGGCTGGCAAGATCGAAGCCGTTGTGTTTGATGCGCCTGTTCTGGCCTATTATGCCACACACGAAGGACTTAATTTCGCCAGCATGGCAGGTCCGATATTTCGGCGCGAAAACTATGGCATCATTTTCCCTTCTGGCAGCCCATTGGTCGAGGACGTCAATCTTGCGATATTATCCCTACGCGAAAATGGCGCCTATGATGAACTTTACAGAAAGTGGTTCGGCATCCGCCGCAACTAAACCCGTCTAGTCCTGATCCGGTTCATCGCCAAAAAACGGGGTCATCTGCGCCACGATGACCGCGTTTTCGGCAAGCGCACGCTGCATTAACCCACGCTCTTCGTCGCTGATTTCATGACCTGCTGTCTCGCGCTCTTGCAAGGTACCGTACCCGGTCACATCCAATGGTGCGGTGTCAGCCTGTTTCAGAATTGCCACGGTTTCACGGACTGCTTCGGCTTCATCTATACCGCTGGCAAAACACATCAGCGCCGCCCCCTTTGCATCCTTGGGAAGACCGTCGCCATCTTTGCGACCGATCTGTACGAGCAGTGTATAGACCTGCTGTCTGCTGGGCTTTTTTTCCATAATTTCAGACCCTAACGCGGGCTTCTTTTGGCCAGGATACGCTGCAATGTGCGCCTGTGCATATTCAGCCGCCGCGCGGTCTCGCTTACATTCCGGTCACACAGTTCATACACCCGCTGGATATGTTCCCAGCGCACGCGATCTGCGCTCATCGGGTTTTCCGGCGGTGGAGGGAGTTCATCCGGCTGGGTCAAAAGCGCGTTGGTGATGTCTGTCGCATCCGCCGGTTTTGACAGGTAATCCGTGGCCCCAATCTTGACCGCGGCCACCGCTGTCGCAATCGCACCATACCCGGTCAACATCACCACACGGCTATCGGGTCGCTTTTCACGTAACACTTCGACAACATCAAGCCCATTGCCGTCCTCAAGCCGCAGATCGACCACCGCATAGGCAGGCGGACGGGCCGTAGCGATTGCGCGGCCTGCAGCCACAGAAGACGCTGTTTCGACATCAAATCCGCGCTTCTCCATTGCCTTGGCAAGCCGCCTTAGAAACGGTTCGTCATCATCCACAAGTAACAATGTTTTGTCCGGTCCAATGTCTTGTGGATTGTGTTCTGGCATGTCGGCTCCTTAACGGTTTATTCTTTTTATATCTTTTATTGACTATTACCAGCACCACACCAAACGTCAAATATTCCGAATTTACGATTGATCCAAAAAACACCCAATTTGCGTTGCCATATCTTCGGGTGAAAGATCCCGTCGGAAAAATTCGACAAATCCGTGCTCTGGCAACACCAGATAGGTGAACGTTGAATGGTCCACCAAATAATACTCGTCTTCTGCGGGATGAGCTTTGTAGAATGTTTTATAGGCTTGGCTTGCTGCTTTGACCTGTTCGGCCGAACCGGTCAGGCCAATCATCCGTTCATGTAGATTAAATGCAAAATCACCAACCACTTCAGGGGTGTCTCGTGCTGGATCAATTGAGATAAATACCGGATTCACCAGATATCCATTTTCGTCCAGTATATCAATGGCTTCGGCATTCCGCGAAAGATCAAATGGGCAGACATCCGGGCAAAACGTATAGCCAAAGTAAACCAGCGAAGGTTCTGTCAGCACGTCTTGATCCGTGACTGTGTTGCCTTTTGAATCCACCAGTGTGAATGGTCCGCCAATCTGGCCGGCCCCGCCGGCGACGACGCTGGCACGACAGCTTGCAAACAGGTCATCCGAATTTCGGAAGCCAGTAAAAACCCAAATACCCACCAAAAGCGCGGCAAGGCCAATGACGGCAGATGTTGCAAGTATACGGATCATAGAGGTACCTTTAGTTAAGGGTTGTCGGATTATCGCGGATTTCTACCACCAAGCACAACCGTTGCAATTGATCTAGGACAGAAATGAGCGACTTAAGCTTTGGAATTGAACACCGCAGCAACTGGATTCGCCTGCGCACGCTGATTTTGCTGCGCTGGGTGGCAATTGTCGGTCAGCTGATTACAATCTTGGTTGCGCAACATTACTATCACATTCAGCTTGAGCTTGGCCTGTGTTATCTGGCAGTCGGAGCCTCGGTATTTGGTAATCTGATCGCCATTTTCGTATTCCCTGAAAACAAACGCCTGTCAGAATCCGAGAACTTTTTGATGGTGTTGTTTGACCTTTTGCAGCTTGCCTTTTTGTTGTTCCTGACGGGCGGCCTGAACAATCCTTTTGCGTTGTTACTGCTCGCTCCGGTTACGATTTCGGCCAGTGTTATGTCTTTGCGTTCAACTTTGATTATCGGCAGTACAGCGATTATTCTGGTATCGTTGCTTGCTGGGTTTCATTTACCGTTACGTACGGAAACAGGCTCTATATTGCGTGTTCCCGATATTTTTGTGTTTGGAAAATGGGCAGCAATCATAATTGCAACGCTGTTTATGGGCGCCTATTCCCGTCGGGTTACATCCGAGATGCATTCGATGTCTGATGCGCTTGCAGCCACACAGATGGCGCTTTCACGGGAACAGAAACTGACCGATCTGGGAGGTGTTGTCGCCGCCGCTGCGCATGAACTGGGGACGCCGCTTGCCACTATCAAACTTGCCAGCGCTGAATTGATAGAAGAGCTGCATGACCATCCCGAATTACGCGAAGACGCCTCGCTGATCCGGCAACAAGCTGACCGATGCCGCGACATCCTGCGCGATATGGGGCGCGCCGGCAAAGACGATTTGCACTTGCGCCAAGCCCCACTAAGCGCGGTGATAAACGAGGCCGCCGAGCCTCATATGAATCGCGGAAAGCACATACATATTGAAGAAACGCCAAATCAGGGCGACGACATTCAGCAGCCTTCGGTGCTGAGAAAACCCGAAATGATCCACGGATTGCGCAATCTGATCCAGAACGGCGTTGATTTTGCCCGCGCCAATGTCTGGATCGAAGCAATCTGGACCAAAAACACCATTACTATCCGAATTTTGGATGATGGCCCCGGGTTTCCGCCCCATTTGATCGGCCGTATCGGTGACCCATTCATGCGGCGCAGACGCTTGGGCGCTGGTCAGCCAGCCCGGCCCGGTTATGAGGGTATGGGGCTGGGTTTGTTCATTGCCAAAACCTTGCTGGAACGCACGGGCGCACAACTTACTTTTGCCAATGGCTCTGACTATATGCAGCCAACAAACGCCCCAAAAGAACGGAGCGGGGCCATTGTCGAAGTCACCTGGCCACGAAGCGCTATTGATGCTTTGGTCGGTGAAAATGTTGTCCCAACAGGTCAAAACCAACCCATTAAAATTTGAGGTTGCGGTTAATGCGCTGTTAACCTTTTTGGCGTTTGCTGAGATCAACCTTCTCAATCATGGCTTTCATGATGTATTTGATACCGGACTGGATTTTGTTGCTTGCAACCTGCTTGGCCATTGCAACGGGTGCAGTGTGCTGGCTTTCGCGCCGACCTGTTTCCCCGACTCAAGAAACCCCGCTGCTTAACAACAAGGTGTATTTTTTTGCCGACGAATACTTGATTGACGCAAGTGCAGGCGCTCCGGAACTGCCGGATTGCGCCCCAAACACATCTGACTGGCAACGATTGCAACAGCTGCTTATAAGCAGGTTTCCCGATTTTCCCGACAACTTTAGCAAAATCAGATCACAAGGTCAGATGAACTTTGTTGCCCAGGCCGACGATGATTCCGCTACGGTATTGGGCGAATGGATTGATGGCATCATCCGGGTTGAACTGCGTGAAACAGCAGATGACACAGGGCAAATTGGCCAGATATTGCCAACAGGTAAGGAACTTGAAACGCTGCGGACTGCCGTGGATGAGGCCCCAAACCCAATTTGGCGGATCGAAGAGAATGGAAGTGTTGGATGGCACAACAAAGCCTATGCAGATGTTTACGAAAAACTACGCAGAGGTCAGCCCGACCCCTCGCGGCCTCTGTTCAGTCCGTCAAACGACCATCAGGCAAGCGGACAAATAAAACGCATGTCCATCGCGGTTTCGGATAGCGACAAATCATATTGGTTTGATGTTTCAACCAAAAAGCATGATGGCTATTATCTGAACTACGCCACCGACATCAATGCCGTCGTAGATGCGGAAGTTGCCCAGCGCAACTTTGTGCAAACCCTTGCGAAAACCTTTGCGCAACTTTCTATTGGTTTGGCGATTTTCGATCGTAACCGTCAGCTGGTATTGTTCAACCCCGCCTTGATTGACCTGACCTCGCTTAGCGCCGATTTCCTAAGCGGGCGGCCCAATTTGTTTTCGTTCTTTGACCGGCTGCGAGACAGCCAAATGATGCCTGAGCCTAAGAACTATACCAGTTGGCGCCATCAAATGGCCAATCTGGTGGCCGCCGCTGCAGACGGTCGCTATCAAGAAACATGGTCACTTGCATCCGGCTCTGTTTACTCGGTTAATGGGCGTCCTCATCCAGATGGTGCTGTGGCCTTTTTGTTCGAAGATATCACTGCCGAAGTGACCCTAACCCGTAGATTTCGGTCAGATATTGAGCTTGGACACTCAATTCTAGACGCCTTACCCGACGCGTTTGCGGTATTTGGCTCAAACGGCGTTCTGATCGTATGCAACACTGCTTATCGAACGATGTGGGGGGTCGACCCTGACAGTAGTTTTGCCAACGTCACCATTCTGGACGCCACGCGCGGCTGGCAGGAAAAATGTAAAACAAACGCTGGGTGGGGCGACATCCGGGACTATGTTATGGATCGCGAAGACCGTGCCGAGTGGTGGACACAAGTACGCCTGGAAACCGGAGACGTTTTAGACTGTTCGATCACTCCGATACAAAGAGGCGCAACTATGATCAGTTTTTCACGGCCAAAACCTGACCCTGAAACGGCGCAAAAACAGAACGCGTTGATCGAAACAGACTGATCCTGCTTGCGACCCGGAATTAGGCCGGTCATTGTGGCCCTATGATCCAATCGCCCTATGCTGTCACTCTGAAATCCGCTGAAGAATCCGCCCATTTGGCGGTGAGGCTTGGTGCCGTTTTACTACCGGGCGATTGCCTGTTGCTTGAAGGCGCTATTGGCGCTGGCAAAACCCATTTTTGCCGCAGTCTGATTCAGTCAGTGTTGCCGATGCCCGAAGACGTCCCCTCGCCCACGTTTACCCTTGTCCAAACTTATGACACACAAATTGGCGAGCTGTGGCATGCCGATCTTTATCGGCTAAGTAACCTGGATGAAATCGAAGAGCTTGGCCTGACCGACGCATTCGAGAGCGCGATTTGCTTGGTGGAATGGCCAGAAAAGCTCGGCAGTTTGACACCGGCCCATGCGCTCAGACTAAAACTTAAATCGGATGCGGAGCACGAAATGACGCGTCATTTGACGCTTGAATGGACTTCGCACCGTTGGTCAAAAGTCTTGGGGCAATTGCTACAATGACTGACCGAACCGGAATTATCACTGCATTCCTGACCGAAACCAGTTGGGCCAATGCAACCCGAACTCCTCTTGCCGGGGATGCATCAGCAAGGCGCTACGAAAGGTTGAAAAGCTCTGACGGCACAACTGCCGTTCTAATGGACGCACCCCCAAACACTGGCGAAGACACCCGGCCCTTTATTCAGATTTCACGGTATTTGTCTGCACATGGCTTTAGTGCTCCGAAAATCTATGCGGAAAACCCTGTGGCCGGTCTGGTTCTGCTCGAAGATTTGGGTGATGACCTGTTTGCTCGGGTGATTTCTGCTAGTCCACGATCAGAAACCCGCCTGTATCAAGCCGCATGTGATGTGTTGTTGAAACTTCATCAGATACCCCCACCGACGCTAACCGTGTTTGATCCAACTTTGATGGCAGAGCAGGCGGGCCTTGTGTTTACCAGCTATCAGCAAGGGATCACTGGCCAGCCAATGCCAGACACCCTTGCGGCATTTAAGTCCGTGCTGACGGATTTACTAAGCAAACATTCTGATACCAAACACGTCATGATACTGCGTGACTATCACGCCGAAAACCTGCTTTGGCTTCCGGATCGGGATGGCATCGCACGGGTTGGCCTTCTTGACTTTCAAGACGCAGTAATTGGCCATCCGGCCTATGATCTGGCTTCACTGCTTCAGGATATTCGCCGAACGGTGTCACCCGAAACGGAGTCTGCAACAATTAGACACTATTTAGAGCAATCCGGCGCTGATGAAGAAACGTTCAAAGCAGCCTATACCCTGCTGGGCGTACAACGAAACCTACGGATTCTTGGGGTGTTTGCGCGTTTGGCAACGGACTACGGCAAACCGCATTATGTCGATCTAATTCCCGGCGTCTGGACTCATGTGATGCGAGGATTGCAACACCCTAACCTGACCCAACTGGCCGAAATACTGATCCCTACCTTACCCAAACCCTCGCCCGAAAACCTGCAAACTTTAAGGCAACCATGACCAAACACCCCAATGCAGTAATGTTGTTTGCCGCTGGGTTTGGCACGCGAATGGGCGTGCTGACCCGGGATCGACCCAAACCGTTAATCCCGGTGGCAAATCGCCCTTTGATTGATCGCGCTTTGGATCTTGTTGATGCGATTAAACCCGAAAAGATCGTCGCAAACCTGCACTACAAGGCGGAAATGCTGGTCGATCATCTGGCCTCAAAAAACGTAATGTTGT
>JAHRVZ010000241.1 GCA_019090405.1 Paracoccaceae bacterium | reverse complement strand
TCTCTAAGCTATTTCTGCCAGATGAATATCGCCGAGCATGGTGGCCCGAAGGGGCAAATATTTTTGTCCGGGCATCCGCAACCGCTGTTTTTCGCACAAGTCCGCGATCTGGTGGCCTATATCAAAAGCCCCGAACGCGACGCTGAAATTACCGCCGTTTACGTAAGTGATATGGGCGCAGCATTGACCTGGGATCTGCCCGGAATTGACAATTGGATTCCTGCTGATACGGCAATTTTTGTAGTTGGCGCAGGGGTGGCTGGTGGCATGGGCGCGCCTGAAATTGTTCCTTTTGCTGACCAGAAGGCCACCGACGATTTTATTGCAACCTATGGCGGCAGCGCCATGTCGTTCGATCAAATCCCGGATGAAGCCGCCATTGGGCCGGTCGATTTCGACCTGACGCTGGAGAAGCCCAAATGAGACCAGAATTATCCCGACGCCGATTTCTGACCATCTCAGCCGCTGCTGCCGGCTTTGTCGCGACCAATGCATCGTCTGGCGAGATACAGAGCTGGCGTGGGCGTGCGTTGGGGGCAAATGCGTCGATGACGCTGACAGGTTTAACACCACAGGATGCACAGATTATCGGTGGCGCTGTCGAACAGGAACTGGCGCGCCTGGAGCAGGTATTCAGCCTGTATCGGGCGGATTCTGAGCTGTCCCGGCTCAATCGCACCGGGCGACTTGAACACCCATCCCCCGAGCTTTTAGATGTTCTGAGCCTTTCGGGTGCGTTGCATGCTGCAAGCGATGGTGCCTTTGACCCAACGGTGCAACCCCTATGGGTTGCTGTTATGCAGGACGGTGATGTTGCGGCAGCGCGCGCTGCAACTGGCTGGGGGTTTGTGCGGTTTGATACGACCGAGGTGCGGCTAATGCAGCCCGGTATGGCGCTTACCCTAAATGGCATTGCGCAAGGCTATGTCACTGACCAGATTGCGGCTTTGCTGCGGCGGCGCGGGCTGGATCAGGTGCTTATAGATATGGGCGAGATTGCTGCCATTGGTGGCCGTCCAGATGGACAGGCGTGGCGCGCTGGAATTGCCACACCCGATGGGCAGATCGTGCAACATGTCGCACTTCGTGATCGTGCTCTTGCAACCTCGGCACCACTTGGCACATTGCTATCTAACAATAAGGAATTGGGTCACATCATTGATCCAAGGGAAAACGTTGCTTCTGGTCTGCAAACGCTGGTTTCGATCAGCGCTGCAACAGCAGTTATCGCAGACGGTTTATCGACTGCCTGTTGTTTGCTGGATCAAGAAACAGCGCAGGCAGCGGTTGCCAAATTCCCAGACGCAAACATTGAAAAGCTAATCTGAAAAAGGAAACAGCGAATGACGATTTTGAAATATGCGACGATGGCGACGCTTTTGGCTGGACTGGCATCGCCGGTTTTGGCGGAAGGCGACGCCAAGAAGGGCTCAAAAATATTTAACAAATGCAAAGCCTGCCACGCAGTTGGCGAAGATGCCAAGAAAAAGGTAGGTCCGCCATTGAACGGTATTATTGGCAATCCCGCTGCGCAATATTCTGATTTCAAATACTCAAGCGCCATGACAGAAGCAGCAGAAGGCGGGTTGATCTGGGATAACGAGTCTCTGACAATATTCCTGACCAAGCCAAAAGATCTGGTGGACGGCACCAAGATGTCCTTTGCCGGGCTGCGCAAGCAATCAGAAATCGACCACATCATCGCATATTTGGAAACGTTCAACTAAAGCGTTTCGCGTTGTAGGCGAAGCAGGTTTATTCTTTTGCGAGGGGTTAGTTTCAGCCTGCTTTGTCTTGCGATTTTATGGTCCCGCCGGGGCGCTTTATGCGATTCCGGCGGGGCAGTTGATTATTCCGCCGCCATTTTTTCCGCTATCAAAGCAATCAGCTTTTTGTGATCTGCGTCAAAGTTGCGAATACCTTCGGCAAGCTTTTCGGTGGCCATTGGATCACCGTTCATTTCCCAACGGAATGTTGCCTCATCCATCGTGACCGGCGCCACGCCACTGGCGTTTTCAGGCGACAGACTACGCGCCAGATCGCGGGTATCGTTTTCCAGTTCGTCCAGAAGTTTTGGTGCAATCGTCAGGTTGTCACAGCCTGACAGGGCTTTGATCTGGCCGGTATTGCGGAATGAGGCACCCATAACCACAGTGTCGATGTTGTTGGATTTATAGTAGTCATAAATCGCTCGAACTGAATTGACGCCCGGATCTTCGTCAAATTCATATGAGTCACGGCCTTCAGCCTTTTTGTACCAATCGGTGATGCGACCAACAAACGGAGAGATCAAGAAAGCCTTGGCATCCGCACAAGCAATGGCTTGCGCACGCGCAAAGATAAGAGTCACGTTGCAATCGACACCTTCGTTTTGCATAATTTCGGCGGCTTTGATCCCTTCCCAGGTTGCGGCGATCTTTATCAGGATACGATCTTTGTTGATGCCGCGACGGGCATATTCGGCAATGATTTCGCGCGCCCGTCTGCACGTCGCTTCGGTGTCAAACGACAGGCAAGCGTCAACTTCGGTCGAAACCCGACCCGGCACCCATTTGGACAACTCGGCGCCAATTGCTACGGTTAGCAGCGCTGTTACACCTTCGGCGTCCAACCCGGCCTGTTGCCCGGCTTTGATTTCTTGCGCTACCAGTGCTGCCGCAGCCGGGTCTTTTAGCGCGCCAAGAACCAGCGAAGGGTTCGTGGTACAGTCGACCGGTTTATAGGTTTTTACGGCCTCGACGTTCCCAGTGTCGGCAACGACAACAGTCATGCCGCGCAGTTGATCAAGTGCGTTTGTCATACGATTCTTCCAATCCAAGGCTTGTGCGCTTTAGCTGCGGATGCAACATCCATCATTTTTCTGAACATGCTAAGGCAAGAACCCAACACCTTCAAAGGGCAACCAGCGGCAACAATTTGCAAGATTTACGTTTTAGGCAGGACCAGGCAAAATGCAATGCTTTTTGCCATATTCGACATGTCATTTCCCAAAGGTCAGGTATTTTCGGTGGTTTGCGCCCGAAAGCCAATTCTCTCACAATAGGACTGAATTGCGACATCAGTTACAACATCACGTTCAATTTCCTTAACTCTTCGTGTCAACATGCGCGCCCTGCTATCATCGGTTTTGAAGCTCTCTGTAAATTTCGAAAGCCCGATCGAGCCTTTGGCGATTTTTTCAGCCAGTTGGGCATCAGATTTTGCGTAATAATGGTTCAACTGCAATTTTGGGTTGGACTGAAATTTGGAATTTTGATGTTGGCCGAACTCAAACTTTACACCACCGGAATTGTACAAAATTTTGCTATGGTTTGTCTCAAACCCGTGATTGTAGACCTTTGTAACGGCGCTTGGGCGAACAAGGCATTTGAAATTCAACAGTCCACTTACGTTAGACGCAAAAGGATCTCGCATTCTTTGGGTAAAATTCGGGATGATTGCGTTGGGTGTGGTTTTATTGCCATTGCGGCCAAACATGGCCCATGGCAGCAGGATCGTGTCGGCAAATTGCAGGTCTTTCAAGACGTCGTTAATGCTGTTGGCTTCTACCGGAAATAGAAATTCGTCGATATCAAAAAACCCCATCCAGCGATATCCGGCGCCGTAATTTGAAACAGCGTGGGCATATGCCAGAGGTTGGTTGTGAATGGTTTTTGGCCCTTTGGCATCCTTCAGTCTTTGTTTCCAAGGGGTTAGCGTGAACCTTTCCGAAGGTAGGGTTTTCTGAATATTTGCAACCGTATCATCGGTGGATCCATCATCATAAAAGAAAAAATGGTCGACACCCGCTGCAAGGTGAAATCGTATCCACTCAACGATGGAATCGGCTTCGTCTTTCACTATCGCTACAAAGGCCAGACCATTCTGGGCACCTTGCTCATTTGAGGGGGTCAACTCTAGCTGCGAAATCTCTTGCTTGGCGGATTTAGACTTAAACAGCCCCATGACAATCCTTTTTCAACTTTGGTACTCTGAGCCGACAAAATAACAAACCGCCGCCTTTTGGTTCGAGGCGCATTCGACTATTTTAACTGCAAAATATCCGGAACGCACAACTTTCGCTTTTGGGGCATGGTTTTCGCACCATCAGAACGCTTTACGCGACGCGGTCCGTCTTTGACTTTGATCTTGGGTTTGGCAATTGGTCCGACAGCGGTAAATGGCCACGGGCTGCGTGACAGCGGCTTTCCGATTTTGCGAGGCTGCCCGATAATATCAAGCGTGTTGTTTTGCAGGTTCACATCACCAACTACAACAAGCTGTACCTGATCGGTTTCAACCACAGTCTGTTTCGTGGTCACATAACCGTCCTTCATATAGATCGGGCCACGGATACAAACAATTGGGACAGTTGACCCGCGTTCCTTGCTAAATAGCCACGGAATGACGCCCAGGCCGGCCAAATCCAATAGCTGAGAATCGACACTGCCGTTTCTCATATATACGGTGGTATTTCCGCTGGCAGAGGCAAGAAAATCCTTAACCGAAGTGTGATGCCCGGCAATATCAAAATCGGCCCCCAGAACACCGCTGGCCGCTTTCTTGAAGTTCAGTTCGTGTAGGATATTGGCGAAACTCCACCCGCCTGTGGAGCCTTTCAGTTTCAACAACTTGGGTTCTTTTTTCAGATCAATTGTTCCGGTAATATCAAAATGTGCATCGCCAAATTCCAGCTTCATCGGGCCAAACAGTGCATCACCATCTTTCATCACCAGCTCAGTCGTCAAACTAGTAGTGTGTTCTTTGCCAACAATTTTCCGTAAATCGATATCAATATCCATATCCATACCGGACATAAGGATTTCCTGACCGATAGGTTTTATGGTTACGTCACGAAATGGGCCGGTTTCATCTGCAGCACTCTCCGCATCAGTGGTTTCCTCATCTGAGGATTCTGATGGCGTCGCGTCTGTCTGATCTGCGGTTTCGTCGCTTTCAGACGCGGACGTATTTTCACTGGCTGCGGCCTTCTCTTGCTTGTTAAGTTTTTGCATCTGAAGTGCGGCTTTAATGATACTACGCAACTGGTCAACTTCGATCAGGTCGCTTTCAATCTGCCCTTTGACAACGGGGTGAGGGTCGCCAAGGCTGGCATCCAGGTCAATGCTTACCTGAGATTGCCCAATGGCTATCGTCACATCGGAATCCCATACCTTTCCCTTACTCGACAGTTTCGTTGTCATTTCGAAAGAGCCAGTTTCAATCGGTTTAAGATTCATCGCCTGCAGCAGGTTTGCGCCAGACGGGATATCGGCCTCAAGATCCACATCGACACCGTTAAGTTTGAGTACGTTGTTGATCGAACCGGTGGCTGTCAACGTCCACAAATCGGTGCCTGTCGCATTCGCATTTAGGTTTGACAGGCTTAGCTCTGTGCCGCTGCCGGTCAACGTAAAGCCACCAGAAATCAGCCCCAGCACATCAGAATCCTGAAACACTGTCGGGGCGATCAGGCTTGCCACGGGCAATGCCAAGGTGCCTTGGATGTCGATTTCCTGCAGTTTCAGTGCATCTCCGATCATGCCTTCCAGGACGGCAAAATTTGCCTCGGGCGGCCCAAGTCGCAGCACCGCCTTGCCTATCTTCAAATGCCCGTTGGGGGTGCGTGAAATTTCTGAAAACTGGATCGGGGGAGGCCCAACCCCGCTGGTGTCCATAACAAAACCATTGGTCCGGATCACCATTCTGCGTTGCGATGGCGCGTCCGGAACGGCAGCCAATTGCATGTCGACCGCAAGCAGTTTCAAGTTTCGCAATTTCCTGACTGGCGCGGGTTCTTTGTCTTCGGGGTACAGGCGAATGCGCGTATCAAGGGTGACACTTGACGGATCGCCAAGTTTGCCAATCTCTCCTGTCACGATAGCACTTTGCCCGGTATCCAAATTGGCCGCGATATCAATACCTTCAATCTGCGTAGCGCCATTTGATTTCTTAAGAACCGCCTTAACATGCCCGGTCCCTGTTATGGATTTCTCAAGTTTGAACACCTCAAGTAGCTGGGCAAGTTCTTCAATCTCCAGCGAAATGGCAACTGCATACCCAGCCTCATATCCTTCCGGGTCCGGAGTGCCGTCGAATTTTGCACTGATCTGGCTAAAATCAGCTGTTACATTGAACGCCTGTTTTGGTGGAAAATTCCCGCTTAGGGTCAATTCTTGGCCATTCATGGTGCCCGACCCGTTCAGGACGACCGGCGCCGAAGTATCCTGCTTGCTCAGCTCAAACGATGACATAAGCAGTTCAATATCCAGGCCATTCCGCGCGTCTTGATAGAGTATGTCTGAATTTGAAAACTGAATGCTATGTCCTGCAAAAAACTGCATCACATTCGATCCGCCACCCTTTGTACCAGTCGAGGACGTTTTCGTTTCAACGTCCTGCTCAACCGGCGACCATGACGATGTCCCGTCTTTGTCAACGACGAGTGTGATTTTGGCACCGTCCACGCGAAGGCCAGACAGTTTGATCCGTCGCTTTAGCAAATCGGCCAGAACCAGATCAAATTCCAGCAATTCAATTTTGGCCAGACTTATGTCGGTCATTTGGCTGGGCAAAACGACGCCCTGGGTCATCACATGCACCGTAGATCCAAGATCTATGCGAACACCGCCGATAATCTCAAGATCCTGCCCCAGTTTCTGGCTAAGAAATCGCGCGGTCAGGGTGCCGCGCGGGCCTTCCAGAAGAGATGATGATAGCAACAGCCAGCCTGCAATCAGTACAAGCGCAATCAGGCTGACAAGTACAACGACAACTCGTTTAATCCAAATCAACATGGTAAACTCCTAATAAAAACTGATCTGATTGCATCTTTTGTCCGGGTTGAACTGTTTTCGTACCTAGTAGATTTTTCCTGATGAAACACTAGGGTAAGACCTTGCTAAGGTCCATCGGCGCAAATGGTATATTGCAAAACCAATTATCAGCCTGCAACATCATTACTTGCGCTCTAAGGTTTGGGGCTGCTGAAACTGGCGATACAGAGGGGTGCAAAATTATGCGTGTGGTCCTATTTTATCAGGCCTTTGATGCCGCCAGAAACCAGAACATTCACTTCGTAAAGAACATGAGGCACGGCCATTCCTCCGGGGCAGGCCATGTAATTCGGTGACCACACCGGGTCAAATTTCTGCTTGAACGCTCGCAACCCTTCGAAATTGTAGAAATGTTCACCATGTTCATAGGCAAACCCGCCGATCCGGTTCCACAGTGATGCAAGCTGATGGTTTTCCAGTCCCGAAAATGGTGCCGCCCCAAGCGAGAACCAATGGAAACCTTGCTCAGAAGCCCAAAGCATCATCTCGGCAAAAAGGGCGTCCATCACAAAACTTGGACCACCCGGAACATGGCGCATCAGGTCGATTGA
>JAHRVZ010000240.1 GCA_019090405.1 Paracoccaceae bacterium | reverse complement strand
CGTGGGTGATGAACAGCATGCTTAGCCCCTCATTCTTTTTCAGATCGCCCAGCAAATCAAGGATTTGCGCCTGAATGGTCACATCCAGCGCCGTTGTCGGTTCATCCGCAATCAGCACGTCGGGTTTGTTGGCCAGCGCCATGGCAATCATCACCCGCTGCCGCTGCCCGCCAGACAATTGGTGCGGATAGGCGTCCAGACGGGATTCTGCGTCGCGAATACCTACCTTGGTCAGCAGTTCCAGTATCCGCTCCATGGCCGCCTGACCAACCAGCCCCTGATGCAGGGCCAGCGATTCGGTCAGTTGCTTTTCGATGGTGTGCAGTGGGTTAAGCGACGTCATCGGTTCCTGAAAGATGAAACTGATATCATTGCCGCGCACTTTGTGCAGCAGTTTGGCGTCGGCATTGATCATCTGCTGACCATCATAGCGAACCGAGCCTTCGACAATGGCAGAATCACCCAGCAACGACACTGTGCTAAGCGCCGTGACCGATTTACCCGACCCGGATTCACCGACCAAAGCCACGGTTTCACCGCGATCCACGGTGAAAGACACACCGCGCACGGCCTGCGTAACATTGCCGTCCTGAGAAAAGGAAACCGACAGGTTCTCGACCTGTAAAAGCGCACTCATGAAAAGGTCTTTCTGGGGTCAAAGGCATCGCGGATACCTTCGAATATGAACACCAGCAATGACAGCATGATGGCAAAGGTAAAAAACGCGGTAAATGCCAGCCACGGGGCTTGCAGGTTTTGTTTGGCTTGCAGCGTTAACTCACCAAGTGAGGGCGCGGATGAGGGTAGACCAAAGCCAAGGAAATCCAGCGAGGCAAGGCCACCAATTGTGCCGGTCACGATAAACGGCAGCATTGTCAGCGTTGCGACCATCGCATTGGGCAACATGTGGCGGAACATGATGGTCATGTTGCCCACGCCCAGCGCCTTGGCCGCGCGCACATATTCAAGGTTACGGGCACGCAGAAATTCGGCGCGTACCACGCCCACCAAAGATGTCCAGCCAAACAACACCATCAGGAACACCAGCAACCAGAAACTACGGCCCAGAATGGCGAACATGATGATAATGATATAGAGCGACGGTGTCGCAGACCAGATTTCAATAATCCGCTGAAATATCAGATCCAGCCAGCCGCCAAAGTACCCCTGTACCGCCCCCGCCATAATGCCAAACAGGCTGGCCGCGCCTGTCACCATCAGCGTGAACAGGATCGACAGGCGGAATCCGTGGATCACCCGCGCCAGCACATCGCGTTTGGTGTCATCCGTGCCCAGCCAGTTCTGCCGGTTCGGCGGCAAAGGCGCAGCACCGGGGCGGTCCACTGTTGTGTCATAGGAATAAGGGATCAGTGGCCAGATCGCCCAACCACGTTCGAACCCTTTGGTATTGGTGTCAAACGTTCCATCGTCGATGGCTTTGATCATTTCCTCGGGGTCGTCAAAACAGCTCTCTAATCCGCCGGAATCAATAAGACACTGGACTTCTGGATCGCGGTAAATTGCTTCGGTCTGGAAATCTCCACCAAAGTCCGTTTCCGGATAGAATTTAAAGATCGGCATAAAGAATTCGCCGCGATAGCTGACCAATATAGGTTTGTCGTTGGCCACAAATTCGGCAAACAGCGTGACGGTGAACAATAGGCCAAACACAATAAGCGACCAAAAAGCGCGCCCGTTGCGGCGAAAACTACGCCAGCGGCGTGCGTTCAGGGGGGACAGGGCCATGATCTATCCCTCTCTCTTGGCAAAGTCGATGCGCGGATCGACGATCACATACATCAGGTCAGACAGGATACCGATAATCAGGCCAATGATGCCAAAGATGAACAACGTGCCAAAGATCACCGGATAATCCCGTGCAACAGCGGCCTCAAACCCAAGTCGGCCAAGCCCATCAAGCGAAAAGATGGTTTCGATGATGACCGACCCTCCAAGAAACACTCCCAGAAACACCGATGGGAATCCGGCAATCACGATCAGCATGGCGTTGCGAAACACATGACCATACAGCACGCGGGATTCGGTCAAACCCTTGGCGCGGGCGGTCATCACATAATGCTTTTTAATCTCGTCCAGAAAACTGTTCTTCGTCAGCAGCGTCAGCGTTGCAAAGGCGCCAATGGTATAGGCCGTGACCGGCAAAGCGATGTGCCAGATGTAATCTTTGGCCTTACCAAATGCGCTGAGCTGGTCCCAATTGTCCGACGTCAAACCGCGTAGCGGGAATATCTGCCAATAAGACCCACCAGCAAACACGACCAGCAACAGAATGGCGAACAGAAATCCGGGGATGGCATAGGCCATGATGATCGCGCCGCTGGTCCAGGTATCAAACCGGCTGCCATCGCTGACCGCCTTGCGGATGCCCAGCGGGATCGAAATCATATAGGCGATAATCGTCGACCAAAGCCCCAGTGTGATCGAAACCGGCATCTTTTCCATCACCAGATCAATCACACTGATCGAGCGAAAATAACTGGTTCCGAAATCGAAATGCATGTAGTTCCACATCATGTTGAGGAACCGTTCCAGCGGCGGTTTGTCGAACCCAAATTCCTTTTCAAGCTCTTTGATGAACTCCTCGGGCAATCCGCGTGCACCGACATATTTATCGCTGGCAGTATTGGATTGCAGTTCAACATCGCCGCCGCCACCGGCGAAGGTTTCAAAGACGTCGCCGCCGCCCTCCATCTGGGCAATGATCTGTTCCACCGGGCCACCGGGGACAAATTGCACCAGTACAAAGTTGATAACCATGATCCCAAACAATGTGGGGATGATCAGCAACAAGCGTCTTAGAATATAGGCTCCCATGAACGCGCGTTACCTTAAAGCGCCAGAGGATTTTAGCTCGGCTGCCTTTTCGGCATTGATCCACCACAGATCCTCTTGGCCCAGCGCATAGGGCGGCAGGTTTTCGGGATGTTCGTATTTGTTCCAGAACGCGACCCAGTATTTCCCCAGATACCAGGTTGGCACGATAAACCGTTTGGCCCGCATTATCCGATCCAGCGCCCGTGCATGGGCACGCAACTCCGGGCCTTCGGTGGACGCGACGATGGCATCAATCAAAGTCTCCATGTCCGGACCATTGGCACCGGAGGGGTTGAATACCGAATACTCTGCCGCCTCTACCCCGAATTTCTGATACAGCCCGGTCGATGGTTCCAGTGACATGGCATAGCCACCCGAAATGATATCAAAATCCCGATCACGACGGCGCAGGGTAAATTGCGACGGATCAATCCG
>JAHRVZ010000458.1 GCA_019090405.1 Paracoccaceae bacterium | reverse complement strand
CGTCGCGCAATGTCGTGTCGAATATCCACACGCGGTCTTTGTCTGAAGTATTGGTCATTTTATGAGTTCTCTTTTGTTCTGTCCTGATGCCGTGGCGCGCTGGCTACCTCCTCTGAGCGGACGCGCCGGGTGGCACGCTCAGAGGCTGGTCAGGATCAGTAGGTCGCACAGCAACGAGCCGCGCAAAGCGGGCAGGGTCGGATTATGTGCGGTTCTGGTCATTGGGTATGTTTATACAATGGGTTTTGAAAATGGGAAGTGTGAATTTGACCTGACCGGGTGAAGCGATTCAAATATTGCCAGAATTCGAACAGCTTAGTGCGACATCGACATCGGCGGCGACATCGGCGGCGACAGCGGTTGCAATTCGACGGAATGAGCCGTTAGAATATCCACGCGACCAAAAAAGACGAAACTCATTTTGCAAAAGACTGTCCTGTGTTGTCAGCGAAACAGTGGACGCTAGATGCAAGTCGTAGACCGCCCATCACACGAACGGAAACATAATGTCTGACACTGCTCTTATCACTGGTGCCTCGTCTGGTATCGGAAGCGAATTTGCCCAATACCATGCCTCAAAAGGCGGCGATCTGATCCTGACTGCGCGCCGCGAATCCAATCTTGTGGAACTCAAGGCCAAACTCGAGGCCGCGCACAATATCACAGCGCATGTTTTTGCGCTGGACCTAGGAGCTGCTGGCGGTGCTGAGGCGCTGATAAAATCGGTTACGGATGCCGGTCTAAAGGTTGATATTCTCATAAACTGCGCCGGGTTTGGTGGGCATGGGCAGCATATCGAACGCGATGTAGCCGCAGAAATGGCAATGATTGATCTGAACGTAAAAGCACTGGTAACTTTGACGCACAGCTTTGCTGCCAAGATGGTCAAACAGGGCGGTGGGAAAATTTTGCAGGTCGGGTCGGTCGTGGGTTTTGTCCCCGGGCCACAACAAGCAGTCTATTTTGCGTCCAAGGCTTTTGTAAATTCTTACAGTCAGGCCATCGACCAGGAACTGCGCAGCAAAGGGGTAAGCTGCACCGTACTAGCCCCCGGCTATGTTGAAACAGAATTCGCAAAAACGGCGGACCTTGAGGGAACGGCGATGATGAAAAGCCGTGGTGCGGATGCAGAAAGCGTTGCCAAAATTGGCTATGACGCGATGATGGAGGGCAAGCTGGTAACGTTCAACCAACGCTCGCTTGGTTTTATGTTACAATGGCTTGTTCCTTTGCTTCCCCGACGTATGGTCCTTAAAATGATTGATAAGGCGCAGTCAAAATGACAATGTCTCCGGTCGATCGAATGAATTGATCTGGTCGACGCAAGACGTTGCTGTTATTTCGTAAGCATGCAAACCCGCCTGAAATTTGCACCGATTTCCCGCGTCTGGATCACAGGTTCAAAGCGCTGTTTCAGCTAAAGATTTCCAGTGATTGCCCAGATGTGGCAGGGCGTGACCTGATGCGATGCAAACAGATTGCCGCTGAACTTATTGAGACGCAGCACGATATCAGGCCTTGGAATGATCCGGCATACATTTTTGGGTTTGCGTCACCCTTGCGGTCCAAGCGGCGTGCAACATGTTCTGCTACCTTTATTGGGCGTCGCCCCAAAAGGCCCGATTCCGATTTGCAAGATGGTGCGCATGGCGGATGAAAATACAGGATTATCCGTCGTTATTACCCTGTTCGCTGATCGCTCCGTTGTTCCAGTCACCACTGGTTTCCTTTCCGGATTTATAGCGCATGGTGCCTTGCCCCTGACGTTTGCCATTACGGAACGTGCCTTCGTAGACATCGCCGTTGATATAGGTCGCGATGCCCTGTCCGCTGATCTCGCCGTTAAGCCAGTCGCCGGAATATTTGAAACCGTCAGCCATGGTGATGTCACCCTTGCCCTGCCTTTGGCCATCGACGAACTGTCCGCTATAGACGGTGCTGTCGGCATATGTCGCTGTGCCCTGACCGTCACGCTGACCGTCTTTCCAGTCACCGTCATAACGATAGCCATCAGAATAGGTCATCACACCCTTGCCATGATTGCGGGCGTTCTGGAACTGACCTTCATAGACAGTACCATTGGCAAATGTCGCGATGCCGGTACCCTCAATCACACCCGCAACCCAGTCGCCCTCATAGCTTGAGCCATCGGGATATGTGGTTTTGCCCTTCCCGTCCGGCAAATCAGCGCGAAAATTACCGACATATTCCGACCCATCAGGATAGGTAATCTCGCCCATGCCCTCGATCTGACCTTCGACCCAGCTGCCGCGATAGATATACCCGTCGGTGCCGGTGAATGTGCCCTGTCCATCACGCAGGTCATCGGTGAAATCGCCAACGTAAACAGCGCCATTGGCATATGTAACCGTGCCTTTGCCCTGCCGCCTGCCGCTGACCAGATCGCCCTCATAAACATCGCTATTGGGTTGGGTCAGGGTGCCCTGTCCGGTGATCTGCCCGTCTTTCCACAGACCGACATAGATCAATCCGTCCGACATCGTCAGTTTTCCCTGACCATCGCGTTTCCCACCCTTGACCAGACCATTATACACCGCCCCGTCTGAATAGGTGATGACTGCAGCGCCTTGCTGGATACCCTCCACCCAATCGCCGTCATAGACATAGCCTCCGGGGCTTTGCATTACACCTTTGCCATGGTTTTTGGCGTTCAAAAACCCACCTTCATAGCGCACCCCATTGGCATAGATCGCGACACCCTGACCGTTGATGATCCCGTCAGCCCACTGGCCTTCGTAGGTGCCACCATCGGAAAATACGATCTTGCCGTGGCCTTCCTGTTTGCCCTTGGCAAATTCACCTTCATAGACAGAACCGTCGGGGAAACGGGCAACGCCTTGGCCCTTGATCTCTCCGTCCACCCAGTTGCCAGTGTATTCATAACCATTGGGTAGCCGGTAAGTTCCGGTGCCATGTTGCAAACCTCCGCGAAAAGTACCCTCGTAGGTGCCACCAATTTCGTCTTGTTTGCTGACGATTTTTGAATCTTGTGCTGTTGCCGGACCCGACAATGTCAGAGCGATTGTCAAAGCAATTGTTGATGGGATGCGTCTCATATCGATGTCCTGCCT
>JAHRVZ010000239.1 GCA_019090405.1 Paracoccaceae bacterium | reverse complement strand
CTTTTTGCCATCATTTTTGTTACCTAGTATCACCGCTTTCTGGGGTGAAATCTGAGTGCTTGCGAATGCAGACACAAGATCAAGGGGAAGGATACACGGGGTGACCAATTTTAGGTTTAGAAATACGCTGGCCATACTGGGGGCCGGTGCAGTGGCGTTGGCTGGTGCCATGAGTGCGCCGATGCAAGTGAACGCTCAGACGACCAAGCGCGTCATAGAAGGCGAGCATTATGTTCCAACTATCTGGGTAGATCCCGATGGGTGCGAACATTGGGTAATGGATGACGGGGCAGAAGGCTATATGACGCCACACGTCACCCGTCAGGGGATTCCGGTCTGCCGCCGGGGCAACCTTTGCGGTGTGATGGACAGTGATCAGTTCTTTGCAACGGACAAATATGCGATCACGGCCGCCGGCAAACAACGCCTGAGCGAATTTTTCAGAACTGCCAATGCGACTGGCTATATTATCACCGGGCACACGGACAGCAGCGCATCGGACGCGTATAATATGCGTCTTTCCGAGAACCGTGCAAATTCGGTGGCCAAGGTCGGCAGAAGTACCGGGGCCAAGATTGTAGAGGTCCGCGGTTATGGCGAACGCCAGCCAAGAGCCAGCAACGGTTCGGCGGCTGGAATGGCGCAAAATCGTCGCGTCGAAATCATCTGCGTTAATTAGGGGGGCAGGCAATGAAATTTTTTAGAGGTGTTCTTATTCTTGCAACAGTTGGCGGTTTGGCCGCCTGCGAGCAAACAGATAAAACCTTTGATGGTGGGTTCGATAGTAAAGATCTAAGCCAGCTTAAGGCGGGTGTTTGGGTTGATCCAACCGGATGCGACCACTGGATCATTGATGATGGCGTTGAGGGTTTTCTGTCTGCACGACTGGATGACAACGGCAAACCGGTTTGTTCGGGCGCAGCACCGACAGGCGTGGCCACTGGGCCATTTAAAGACGGTTCAGAGGTACCAGATACCATCTGATGTCCGAAACATTTGACAAAAACTGGCCGCCCGCATCGCGAGGCGGCCTTTTTTGTGTAGATTTCGTAAAATTTACCGTGTGCCGCTTGCGTAGGTCGCTTGAACTTGTCAGGCTTGCAACAGGCATCCAAAACAGGAGAACGGATTGGCATTAGGCGCCCTGACCTCACCGCAAGACCCCGCAGGTTCCAACGAGATGGAAATCGAATTTCCAGACAATCGGTTATTGATCGACCTGTGTGGCGAACATGACAAAAACCTCGCAACTATAGAACAAAAGCTAGGCGTGCAGATTAACAGGCGCGGCAATCAGCTTTGGATACTAGGAAAAGAGGACGCGCAGAACCGAACAGCCGAGGTTCTGGGGGCATTGTATGCTAGACTGGAAGCTGGCCGAACTGTCGAATCTGGGGACATGGACCGCGAATTGCGAATGGAAGCGGCGCGTTCCGGCGACCAGCTTGAAATGTTTCGCGGTGGCAAAGTCGAAATCAAGACTCGTAAAAAACTGGTAGAGCCACGCACAGACGCGCAAAAGGCCTATGTGCAGTCCCTGTTTGCCAATGAACTTGCCTTTGGAATTGGACCTGCTGGCACCGGTAAAACCTATCTGGCAGTGGCGGTTGGTGTGTCGATGTTCCTGAATGGTCAGGTGGACAAGATCATTCTGTCACGCCCTGCGGTCGAGGCCGGTGAGAGGCTTGGCTTTTTGCCCGGTGACATGAAAGAGAAAATAGATCCGTATATGCAGCCATTGTATGATGCGCTGAATGATTTTTTGCCAAGCAAGCAGTTGGCCAAATTGTTTGAGGAAAAAAATATCGAAATCGCCCCGTTGGCGTTCATGCGCGGCCGCACGTTGTCCAACGCTTTTGTGGTGCTTGATGAGGCACAGAATGCCAGCACCATGCAGATGAAAATGTTCCTGACGCGATTGGGCGAAGGGTCGCGCATGGTCATTACCGGCGACCGGACGCAGGTCGATCTGCCAAGCGGTACACCTTCGGGGCTTGCGGATGCAGAACGCCTGCTGAATTCTGTGCCCAAAATCAGCTTTAATTACTTCACCTCCAAAGATGTTGTCCGCCACCCTCTTGTTGCCGCCATCATCGAGGCCTATGAGGCCGACACTTGATTCTTTGTGTAAATACCCAAGAGGTGCGAGAGACTGCTCTCGTCTGAAAATGCAAATCGACCTGACCATTGAAGACCGCAATTGGGGATCTTTGCCGCTGCAAAGTCTGGCAAATGCCGCCGCGACTGAAACGCTTGCCCATCTGGGCATTGAGGACAGCGAATGTGACATCAGCCTGCTGGCCTGCAGTGATGCCCGGATTGCAGACCTTAATCTTGATTTTCGGGACAAGGCAGGGGCGACAAATGTTCTAAGCTGGCCTGCCGACAATCTGGCCGCAGAATCCCCTGGTGGCAAACCGACGCCGCCTGCGCCGGATATGACCGGAGAATTGTCGTTGGGCGATATCGCCATTGCCTATGAAACCTGCCAGCGAGAGGCCGCAGAGGCGGGCAAACCGATGGCCAACCACGTCACTCATCTGGTCGTGCATGGGGTGTTACATCTTTTGGGTTATGACCATATCCGTGACCCTGATGCCACTTTGATGGAGCGAATTGAGGGCGAGATACTTGGCAATTTGGGTCTGGATGACCCATATAGGAATATAGACGGGGCATAATTCCCCAATTTGGACAGGAAAAATGGACGAAACAGACGGCAGTTCTAACGCAGCGCAACGCGCGCTGCCTTTGGGCGAAAAACATAAAAGACCCGGATTCTTCAGCCGCATAGTTGAGGCGCTGAGTCCTGCGGATGATCCTGTCACAAGCCAGACGAACGGATATGCTGCGCCAACTGTCACACCTCATGGCATTCTAAACCTGCGCCGGATGCGCGTCGAAGACGTTGCCATCCCAAAGGCCGATCTTGTGGCTGTTTCAAACACTGTCACCAAGGACGAACTTGTCGCGGTATTTCGGGACAGTGGATTAAGCCGGATACCGGTCTATGAAGGCACTTTGGACACGCCGCTGGGTTTTGTTCACCTCAAAGATTTTGCGCTGACGTACGGCTTTAATGGCAAGACGACGGTTCTGGATTTACCTCCGATGTTGCGTCCGTTGCTGTTCGTGCCACCATCCATGCAAATAGGAGTGTTGCTGACCAAGATGCAGACCGAACGTCGCCATATCGCTTTGGTGATTGACGAATATGGCGGTGTAGATGGGTTGGTGACGATCGAGGATCTTATCGAACAGGTCGT
>JAHRVZ010000238.1 GCA_019090405.1 Paracoccaceae bacterium | reverse complement strand
ACCTGGGTCTGATCCAGAAATTCATCGACGCCAAAAAGCTGGACGCCAAAGCGGCGATCACCGAGGACGCGCTGGTTGCCAGCGGTCTGGTTCGTCGCAAACTTGACGGTGTTCGGGTATTGGCCAAGGGCGACATCACGTCCAAAGTGACGCTGGAAGTTACCGGCGCGTCCAAATCAGCAGTTGCGGCTGTTGAAAAGGCGGGCGGCTCACTTACAGTCACAACTGCGACTGCGGCTGAATAACCGGTTGTGAGTGGCCTCAGGGCCGCTTACATTTGGTTAAGTTTTCCATGACGCCGCCCGAGCCAGAGAACGGCCCCGGGCGGTGTTTTCATAAAAAGAGACCTAATTCATGGTATCAGCAGCAGAACAAATGGCCTCGAACACAAGTTGGGCCGCGCTTGGTAAAGCGACGGACCTGCGCAATCGCATTTTGTTTACGATCGGCCTTTTGATTGTTTATCGGTTGGGCACCTACATTCCGGTGCCCGGGATTGACGGCAACGCCCTTAAGGAATTCATGGAAACTGCCGGACAGGGCATTGGCGGCATGGTCAGCATGTTCACCGGTGGTGCGCTGGGACGGATGGGTATTCTGGCCTTGGGGATCATGCCGTATATCTCGGCGTCGATCATCATTCAGTTGCTGACGTCCATGGTGCCCGCACTTGAACAGCTCAAGAAAGAGGGCGAACAGGGCCGCAAAAAGATCAACCAATACACCCGATTTGGCACAGTGGCACTGGCCACGGTGCAATCTTATGGCCTTGCGGTATCGCTTGAGGCTGGGGATATGGCGACTGATCCGGGCCTGTATTTCATAATGGCCTGTATGATTACGCTGGTTGGCGGCACCATGTTCCTGATGTGGTTGGGTGAACAGATCACCGCACGCGGCATTGGCAACGGTATTTCTTTGATCATCTTTGTTGGCATTGTCGCTGAACTGCCTGCCGCATTGGCACAGTTCTTTGTCAGTGGCCGCAGCGGTGCGGTTAGTCCGGCGGTGATTGTTGGCGTGATTGTCATGGTGATCGCGACGATTACATTCGTGGTGTTCATGGAACGCGCCCTGCGCAAAATCCACATTCAGTACCCGCGTCGTCAGGTCGGCATGAAGGTATATGACGGCGGGTCATCGCATCTGCCGGTCAAAGTGAACCCGGCGGGTGTTATCCCGGCAATCTTTGCCAGCTCGCTATTGCTGTTGCCCGTCACCGTCACCACGTTCTCATCCGGCGCTACAAGCGGGCCAATCATGTCCTGGTTGCTTGCCAATCTGGGCCCGGGCCAGCCGCTGAACCTTTTGTTCTTTGTGTCGATGATCGTCTTCTTTACGTATTTCTATACGTTCAACGTATCGTTCAAGCCGGATGATGTTGCGGACAATCTGAAAAACCAGAACGGCTTTGTTCCCGGTATCCGTCCGGGTAAAAAGACCGCTGAGTATCTGGAATATGTGGTCAATCGCATTCTGGTTCTGGGCGCGGCCTATTTGGCGGCGGTCTGTCTGTTGCCAGAAATCCTGCGCGGGCAGTTTTCCATTCCGTTCTATTTCGGCGGTACGTCTGTGTTGATTGTAGTCTCGGTCACGATGGACACAATCCAACAAGTTCAAAGCCATCTTCTGGCCCATCAATACGAAGGCCTGATTGAGAAATCACAATTGCGTGGCAAAAGTAAAAAACGTGGCAAGCGAGGGCCAGCACGTCGATGAATATTATCCTATTGGGACCACCCGGCGCAGGCAAAGGTACGCAGGCGCGGCAATTGGTTGAAACACGTAATATGGTTCAGCTGAGCACCGGAGACATGCTGCGCGAAGCCAAAGACAGTGGTACTGAGATGGGCAAGATAGTCGCCGATGTCATGGCGCGCGGTGATCTGGTCACGGACGAGATTGTTATCGGCCTGATCCGTGAAAAGATCGAAGGTGACAACAAGGGCGGCTTTATTTTTGATGGTTTCCCGCGGACATTGGCACAGGCTGATGCACTGGGCGATTTGCTGGCTGCAACCAATCAGACGTTGGACGCTGTGATCGAAATGGAAGTAGACGATGACGCATTGGTCACCCGGATCACGGCCCGGTCAACATGCGGCAATTGTGGCGAAGGCTATAATGACCAGTTCAAACCACAACCGGCGGATGGCAAATGTTCAGTTTGCGGGTCATCCGATTTCAAACGCCGCGCGGATGACAACGAAGACTCACTGCGCAATCGGCTGATGGAATACTACAAAAAGACCTCGCCGCTGATTGGCTATTATTATGCCAAAGATGCTTTGACCAAGGTCAATGGACTGGGTGAGATTGCCGAAGTACAGGCCTCGATTGTCGAGGTTCTGGACCGCTAGCGCAACAGGTCTTGACGATCTGCCCAAAAGCCCATAGCTAGCGCTATCTCGAAAGAGAATCATTAAGGTTGTGTACATATTTTGTTTGCAGCTGGATCACCTCAAAATGCTATGCCCCACTGGCGACACTGCCAAGGCAAAGCGTTGTGAAAAAAGGGCCCGGAGTTACGGGCTCGCAACGAAAAGGAAAGTGACACGTGGCACGTATT
>JAHRVZ010000237.1 GCA_019090405.1 Paracoccaceae bacterium | reverse complement strand
GACGATGGTTTTGATCGTCTCGACAATGGCACCACCTGGCGCATTTTCGGATTTGTCTTTGGTGGCCATGTGGCACTCCGATGTATATTGGGTTGGCGCTAAATGAGGGGCAGATGCGGCTAAGTCAAGGTCGCGACGTTAGCGTCGGCAATTAGAGGGGCGTCGGTGCATTCGTCGGGATCGCTTCGATCACGACAAAGGCCTGCGCCCAGGGATGGTCGTCGGTCAAAGTTACGTGAATGATCGCCTCGTGCCCTTCAGGCGTCATCTTTTGCAAACGTTCTGCCGCCCAGCCCGTCACCTTCATCACCGGTTGCCCTGTTCGCAGGTTGCTGACGGCCATATCTTTCCAAGAGATGCCCATCCGCAAACCGGTGCCCAGCGCCTTTGAGCATGCCTCTTTTGCGGCCCAGCGTTTGGCATAGGTACCTGCCGTATCGCGGCGACGCTCGGCCTTATGTTGTTCGATGTTGGTGAACACGCGGTTGCGGAACCGATCACCAAAGCGGTCAAGCGTGCCCTGTATTCGCTCGATGTTGGCGAGGTCGGTTCCGATGCCCAGGATCATCGCGACAATGCCGAGCGGATCAGACCCAGCCCCGCCAAAGCAAACAGGCCAACTGTCAGCAAGGTAGTGACATCACTCATGCCCGTGCCTCGTCCATCTGGGCGCGCATCTTTACAATTGCCGGGTGCAGGCCCAGAAATATCGCCTCGCCTATCAGGAAATGGCCGATGTTCAGCTCGCGCACTTCGGGCAATGCAGCAATGGGTTGAACGCACCCATATGTCAGGCCGTGTCCGGCATGCACTTCTAATCCAAGAGAATCGGCAAATGTCGACATCTCGCGCAGACTGGCCAGTTCGCGGTCGCGATCTGTGAACCGCCCCTCGGCGTGGGCATCGCAATAGGCGCCCGTGTGCAATTCAACAATTTCGGCGCCAATCCGCTGCGCGGCCTCGATCTGACGTCGATCGGCCGCGATAAAGATCGACACCCGGCACCCGGCTTCGCGCAATGGAGCAATGAAATGCGCCAGCTTGTTCTCTTCTCGGGCCACTTCAAGGCCACCCTCGGTGGTGCGTTCTTCGCGTTTTTCCGGCACGATACACACCGCATGAGGCTTATGACGCAGCGCGATTTGCTGCATTTCGTCCGTGGCTGCCATCTCAAAATTCAATGGCACCGTCAGCACCTCCATCAACCCATCTATGTCGGCGTCACTGATATGGCGGCGATCTTCGCGCAGATGCGCGGTGATACCGTCAGCACCCGCCGCCTCGGCGATCTGAGCCGCACGCAATGGGTCAGGATAGGCTCCGCCACGGGCATTGCGAACAGTGGCCACGTGATCAATGTTGATGCCCAGTCTCAGGCGTGATTCAGAGTGCATTGCCGGTTTCCTTGCATTGGATATTACTGAACCCTAGTCTTCATTTTTGCTGGCGTCAGCCACGGCAGCAGCTTTTTTCTTGATCGCTTCGAACTTGGCCTTGATCTTGCGATTGCGGCGATGCTGGTAGGCGCGGATAATTGGGACACTGAAATAATAGACTATCGTTGCGACAATCGTTCCGGTGATCAGACCACCGATCAAATAAGGCAAAAACACCTCATTATAGAAAACTTGCAGGTTGGCCCATTCTGGTTTCTGACCATTGTACAAGGTCATGAAATTGTACAGCAAATCCCCCGCCGCATCCGAGAACTTTCCGGCAAATGACCTGTGCGAGTCCTCTTCAAATTCAGTTCCCAGCAGAAAGTGGCCAATTTTCAGGGCCGACAGGCCAATGGGAAGGTAGGTCAGCGGATTGCCGAAAAATGTACCTATCAGCGCCGCCAGAATATTGCCGCGTATGATCCGGCCCATCAGATAGGCAACAACGAAATGCAAAGTGTAAAAGGGCGTGCAGGCGGCAAAAACCCCGGCCCAGATGCCGCGCGCGATGCGTTCAGGCGAATCTGGCAGGCGATGCACGCGATGTTTTAGATAGTGAAACGCCCGAGTCCAGCCCCCCCGCGGATACAGAAATTCCGCAAGCGTGCGCATCATAGGGCGTCGGTCACGGCGTCTGAAAACCAATAAGTGAGTCCTTTACATGGCTACATGGCGGTTCTTGAATTTACCCAGCTGAAACCGGGTGTTTGGCCTTTTCACGAAGTCGATCAACGGCTGCCACATCGCTATCTGCCTCAAGTGTCAGCATCAAGGAATGAAGTTGTTCTACATCGCGCAATTCCACGTTGACCCGCAAACGGAAATAGTCTGGTTTACGGTCAATAAACTCCATATCATTGATATTTGCCTTCTTTTCGCCAATCAAAGTACAAATTCGCCCCAGTACGCCTGCATCGTTGCAAATGGTTAATTCCAGCGTAACGCCATAAACCGCCGGGTGGGTTCCGCTGTGCCAGTTCAGATCAACCCAGCGTTCGGGCATGTCTTCGTATGCACCAAGCCCATCACAATCAATCGCGTGAACAACCACGCCTTTGCCTCGAAAAGTGATTCCTATTATGCGCTCTCCGGGCAATGGCTGACAGCAGGCTGCCCTTTCAAAGGATTGCCCCGGAGAAAGACCAATCACTGCGCGACGTGGCGAGACTTTTTCGCCGTCTTTATTGGTCAGATCAGGATAGACCGCCTGGACCACGTCATGGCCTGTCAACTCGGCACTACCAAGGCGGGCCAAAAGTTCGTCTGGTGATTTCAGGCGCAGGTGTTTGGCCGCCGTCGAAAGTGCCTTGTCGGTTGATTTACGCCCTACGTGCTCAAACGCCGAACGCGCCAGTTCACGGCCAAGTTTGATAAACCGCTCACGATCCACTTCGCGCAGGGCGCGACGAATGGCAGTGCGGGCCTTGCCAGTTGTCGCGATATCAAGCCAGCTAACCTGCGGCGTCTGGCCTTCGGCAATAATGATTTCGACCGATTGACCGTTCTTGAGCCGCGTCCACAACGGCACCCGTAACCCATCGACCTTGGCCCCGACGCAAGCGCTGCCAATCCGGGTGTGAATCGCATAAGCATAATCAATCGGCGTGGCGCCGCGCGGCAATTTCACCACGTCACCCTTGGGTGAAAAGCAAAATACCTGATCCGCGTACATTTCAAGTTTGACAGCCTCAAGAAAGTCTTCGTGGTCTTCTTCGGCGTCAAACTGTTCTGTCAGCCCGGCGACCCATTTCACCGGATCAACGGCAAACGGGTTATTGCTGCGCACCCCGTCACGATAAGACCAATGCGCCGCAACACCAGTTTCGGCAACGTCATGCATCGGACGGGTGCGAATTTGCACCTCGACCCGTTTGCCGTCGCGCCCCGATACCGTGGTATGGATTGACCGATAACCGTTGGTCTTGGGCTGGCTGATGTAGTCCTTGAAGCGATCCGGCACTGCGCTCCAACGCTGGTGAATGGTGCCTAGCGCGCGATAGCAGTCTTCTTCGTTGCTGGTGATAATGCGAAAACCGTAAATGTCAGACAATCGGGAAAAGCCTTGTCCTTTTTCCTCCATCTTGCGCCAGATGGAATAGGGTTTTTTGGCGCGGCCCAGTACCTCGGCGGTGATCCCGGCCTTGGCCAGTTCATGCTTCATGTCGCCTGTAATACGTTCAATCACATCGCCGGATTCTTTTTGCAGCGTGATAAAGCGGCGAATGATTGATTGGCGCCCCTCGGGGTTCAGCACCCGAAAGCTAAGGTCTTCCAGTTCTTCGCGCATCCATTGCATACCCATGCGGCCAGCAAGCGGCGCATAGATATCCATGGTTTCCCGCGCCTTTTGCACCTGCTTTTCAGCAGCCATTGACCGTATTGTACGCATGTTGTGCAGCCGGTCTGCAAGTTTCACCAAAATCACTCGCAGATCGCGTGACATGGCCATGAACAATTTGCGAAAATTCTCGGCTTGTTTGGTTTCGTGGCTGGACAGTTGCAGGTTGGTCAGCTTGGTGACCCCATCCACAAGCATTGCCACTTCGTCACCGAACTTGTCGGCAACCGCCCCATAGGACGCATCTGTGTCTTCGATAGTGTCGTGCAACAAAGCTGTGATGATCGTTGCATCATCCAGCTGTTGTTCGGTCAGGATCGCAGCAACCTCAACCGGGTGGCTGAAATAGGGCTCGCCTGACCGGCGGAATTGGCCATCGTGCATGGCGCGGCCAAAATCATAGGCGGCGGCAATTCGATCAACGTTTGTTTTCGGGTTATAGTCGCGGACCAGCGCTATCAGAGCATCAGCAGAAATCATCAGGTCCGCACCTCAAGGCGGCGGCAGGTTAGCCCTGCCCCTGGGCCTCCATCAGTGCCCGCAACAGTTTTTCTTCGGACATATCGTCCTCGGCCGGTTTGTCGGTTTCAGCGCCCATCAAAAGGGCCATTTGGTCCTCTTCCGGCTCGTCGACTTCGATCTGAGTCTGGTTGCCTTCGATCAGACGCTCGCGCAGTTCATCAGCGCGTTGGGTCTCTTCAGCGATTTCACGCAGGGATACGACCGGATTTTTGTCATTGTCCCGCTCAACTGTGATCGGGGCACCAGAGGCAATTTCGCGTGCCCGATGGGCCGCAAGCATTACCAATTCAAAGCGGTTAGGCACTTTATCAACGCAGTCTTCTACCGTCACGCGGGCCATGTGGCTCTCCAAATATAGAAATGTCGTCCAGAACGGTGGTATCTAGTGCCGAATCTATCGCTTGACAAGCTCTGAATCGGGTTTGGCCTGTCTCAAACAGGTTGAACCGCTGCAACATCCTCTGCAGGTAGATCGGAACACATCTCAGTCACTGATTTACAAAGCACCGGATGTATCCAGTCTGGCGCAATATCTGACAACGGCACCAATACAAAAGCCCGATCCTGCAGGCGTGGATGCGGAAGTATCAGTTGGTCAGGAGCCTGGTGTCGCTGCACAGCAGACGACATATTCATCCAATGGTGTTGCGTTGAGGTATCTGGCAACACGGTCTGACCGACAGCCAGCAAATCCAGATCCAGCGTTCGCGACCCCCACCGTTGGACGCGCAAGCGGCCAAATTCCAGTTCAATCCGATGCAGATCAGCCAAGAGTCCTGCCGGTTTTTGATTCGAAGTGACCAAAATTGCAGCATTCACAAAATCCGGAGCAACTTTTGATGGAAAGAAAGGTGTCCGAAAAAAGCGACTGATCGCAGCAATCAACATGCCGCTGTCACTCAGTGATTGTATAGCCTGCCCAAGCGTTTGCGCCGAATCGCCAACGCTGGATGGCAGGTTACTGCCCATGGCGATAAGGGCGGTTGACCGATTATCGGTCATTGTTGTCCTGTACTCCGCATTTGTTATCCCTTGCGAAAGGCCCAAATTAACCTATTTTAGCAATATTGTTTCGCTCATTTAAGCCACTCACACATTTCCACCACTCACACAACACGGCGAAACATACTATTGGAAGGACATATTATGTTTTACAAAGACGAACGGCTTGCGCTGTTCATCGACGGCTCGAATCTGTATGCCGCAGCCAAAGCACTTGGGTTTGATATAGACTACAAATTGCTGCGTCAGGAATTCATGCGTCGAGGCAAGATGTTGCGAGCGTTTTATTACACGGCGCTTCTGGAAAATGACGAGTATTCGCCCATCAGACCCTTGGTTGACTGGTTGAACTACAATGGATTCACCATGGTGACCAAACCGGCCAAAGAATACACCGACAGCATGGGGCGTCGGAAGGTCAAGGGTAACATGGATATCGAACTGGCTGTTGATGCAATGGAACTGGCACCGCGGGTGGATCATATTGTGCTGTTTTCCGGAGATGGGGATTTCCGGCCGCTGGTTGCCAGCCTACAGCGACAAGGTGTGCGCGTTTCGGTGGTCTCGACCATCCGCAGCCAACCGCCAATGATCTCGGACGACTTGCGCCGTCAGGCCGACAATTTCATTGAGCTGGAAGAGCTTAAGGATGTCATAGGTCGCCCTCCTCGTGAGATGCCGGTTGAGCCAGCCCCAGCCAGCTACGCCGCGGCTAACTAACGAAATACGGGTGCAGGAAACTGTACCCGTATTCCAGTTCCGGTCTTGCCTACATCGGAATGTCGGCTTTATTCAGAAAATGATGTTGTTTTGCGCGTCTCGCATTGATGACCGTACAAGTCCTCTGGACCATCACCCCATGGTGACGTACCTCTGATCGGGTAAGGAGTTCACCAATGCCCAATCCACCCCTGACCGTTTACCTTGCCGCCCCACGCGGGTTTTGCGCTGGCGTAGACCGGGCCATCAAGATCGTCGAATTGGCGCTCGAGAAATGGGGGGCTCCTGTCTATGTACGCCACGAAATCGTCCACAACAAATTTGTCGTTGACGGGTTGCGTGCCAAGGGGGCCGTATTTGTTGAAGAACTTGAAGATTGCCCAGATGACCGGCCAGTGGTTTTTTCCGCCCATGGCGTGCCCAAATCGGTCCCTGCCGAAGCTGCAAAACGTGAAATGATCTATGTTGATGCGACCTGCCCATTGGTCAGCAAAGTCCATATCGAAGCATCGCGCCATGCGGTTAACGGGTTGCAAATGGTCATGATCGGCCATCAGGGCCATCCCGAAACCATCGGCACGATGGGTCAATTGCCAGATGGCGATGTATTGCTTGTCGAAACTGCCGATGAAGTAGAACAACTGGTCGTGCGCGACCCCGGCCAACTTGCCTATGTCACCCAAACCACCCTAAGCGTGGACGACACCAAGGATATCGTTGCTGCCTTGGCGGCTCGGTTTCCTGCCATTGTCGGCCCGCATAAAGAAGACATCTGTTATGCCACCACCAACCGGCAACAGGCAGTTAAGGCAATGGCCACCAAAGCCGATGCCATGCTGGTGGTTGGTGCCCCCAATTCATCCAACTCGCGGCGGCTTGTCGAGGTCGGTGCGCGCGCGGGATGCAGTTATGCCCAATTGGTGCAGCGCGCAGTCGACATAGACTGGCGTGCATTGGACGGCATTTCCGGCATTGGAATTACGGCCGGTGCCTCTGCCCCCGAAGTGTTGATTAACGAAGTTGTTGACGCCTTTCGCGATCGCTATGACGTGACTGTCGAAATGGTAGAGACCGCCATCGAAAACATCGAATTCAAAGTACCGCGCGCATTGCGGCAACCAGCGTAAGGAAAAGCATTGCTGCCCCTGCATTTTTTACTAACAGCAATGGTTGTGGTGATCGCTCGGGGCGGCAGGATGCTTTATACGTCGGCCATTGGACCTGAACAGAGGTACCGTGCCGCGATTGCGACCCTTGGCGCACGAATGGTGATGGAACGGGCATGAGCGACAAACAAACGATACAGGTCTATAATGACCAAACAGATGACTACATTGCGGCAAGCGCCGAACTTGTCGTCAGCGACCCCTGCCTAAAATCCTTTATTCAGGCATGCCCAACAGGCGGTCGGGTGCTTGATCTGGGCTGCGGTCCCGGGGAGGCGGCAAATCTTATGGCGCGCGCCGGGTTGATCACAGATGCGGTTGATGCATCGACTGAAATGATTGCTGTAGCGGAGCAATATCCTGGTGTTAGTGCGCGTCAGGCGACGTTTGAGCAGATCACCGAAAGCGCGATCTACGATGGAATATGGGCCAATTTCAGCCTATTGCATGCACCTCGCGCTGATTTCCCAAGCCATTTATCTGCCATTCACACCGCCCTGAAACCTCACGGTGCATTTTATATCGCCTTGAAACTGGGCTCTGGTGAAGCCCGCGACAGGCTAGGACGGTTTTACACATATTACACCGCAGACGACCTGTGCGCACATCTGGACACCGCCGGATTTACGGTGACGGATCAGGTGTTTGGTCATGGCACAGGCCTTGACGGATCAGTCTCGGACTGGATTTCGGTTGCCACGCGTGCCTGATCTTTTTGCCTACACCGATGGCGCCTGTTCCGGCAATCCTGGCCCCGGAGGCTGGGGCGTTCTGTTGCAGGCCATGGACGGGAAAACCATCGTCAAAGAGCGCGAACTGTGCGGAGGTGCAGCGGATACCACCAACAACCGGATGGAGCTATTGGCGGCTATCAACGCACTTGAGGCTCTGGAACGCGCGTCCGAACTGACCATTATTACCGACAGCGCCTATGTGAAAAACGGTATTACCACCTGGCTGCAGGGCTGGAAGCGAAAAGGCTGGAAAACAGCGTCCAAGAAACCGGTGAAAAACGTGGACCTTTGGAAACGGCTTGAGGACGCTCAGGCGCGTCACAGCGTGACATGGGAATGGGTCAAAGGCCACGCAGGCCACCCGGAAAACGAAAAGGCGGATGAACTGGCGCGTGCAGGTATGAAACCGTTCAAAGGTTAGGCACTATTTACGTAGATATTTTTGCCAGACCCAGATTATCAACACTGCCCCCAGAACGGCCCCGACAAACCCGGCCATCCAGCCCATTACCGATATCAGAACGCGCAGAACCAGACCGCCGATCAAAGCGCCGATAATGCCGATAAACATGGTTGTGGGAATATCAGCCTCGATCTTCATCAGCCGTGTGGCCAGAAATCCGGCAGCCGCACCTATGATAATCAACGCTAAGACGTTCATGGATGAACCTTTCTGTTGGCACCACTTTTCCGCAACCTAAAACTGCGTTCCTTTGGCAACCGGCCAGCCGCGCAGGAATGTTTCGCTATCCTGCGCGCCTTTGCCCGCGCGTTGCAAGCGTAACAGTTTCACCGCATCCGTTCCGCAGGCAACGGTCATTGTATCGTCCAGTGTCTCTCCCGGATCGCCAAGCCCTTTGGCCAACGTCGAGGCCAATAATTTAACCCGTTGCCCCATCATTTCAGTCCACGCGCCGGGAAACGGTGACAGACCGCGGATCAGGCGGTCAACCTCTGTGGCGGGCTGACTCCAATCCACCCGCGCCTCGGATTTGTCGATCTTGGCGGCATAGGTGACACCCTCATCGGGCTGCGGCACAGGAACATAGCTGCTAAGCTGAGCCAAAGCCTGCACGATCAATCCCGCGCCCATTTCAGACAAACGGTCATGCAACTGCCCGGTGATTTCTTCGGTCCCGATGGGCGTAGCCATGCGCAGCAACACCGGCCCCGTATCCAATCCGGCCTCCATCTGCATGATGCAAACCCCGGTTTCCGCGTCCCCCGCCATAATCGCGCGATGAATCGGGGCAGCCCCGCGCCAGCGTGGCAACAGACTGGCGTGAATGTTCAGGCATCCGTTGACCGGCGCATCCAAAACCGCCTGTGGCAGGATCAATCCATAAGCCACCACAACAGCCAGATCCGCGTTCAAGGCGGCAAATTCTTGTTGCGCGTCCGCAGATTTAAGAGAAACGGGATAACGCACGGGCAACCCCAACACCTCGGCGCGCTTTTGCACCGGTGACGGGCGGTCTTTTTTGCCACGTCCCGCAGGGCGCGGGGGCTGGCAATAGACCGCAGCGATGTCATGACCGGCGGTGACCAGCGCGTCGAGCACCGGAACGGAGAAATCGGGGGTTCCCATGAATATCAGTCGCATCAGACGCCCTGCATTTTACGAGCCCGGCGCAGAAACATGTCCCGCTTAACCTTGCTTAGATTATCGAAATACATCTTGCCGTTCAAATGGTCGATCTG
>JAHRVZ010000236.1 GCA_019090405.1 Paracoccaceae bacterium | reverse complement strand
GCAACCTGACGAATGTTGTTGCCATAATCCAGCGTCGGCACCCCGGCGTTCCAGAATTTTACCATCGCGGCGACTTGGATCTTTATGCTTGCCCGCGCCGCTTTTTCCACCGACTTTGGGTCACTTTCGCGGGCCGCGCGCCATTGACCCATGCTCCAGCCTAGGGGCAGATAACCGTTCAAAGGGTCGTGTGCGCTGGTCTGGTCAGTCACAATATCAGGGCGCATCCCGCCGGCCTGCATGCGTTCGGCGAGTTCTGGGAATATGTCGGCCGCATTGCCCAACAAACCAACTGATTTCGCCTTGCCCGCTTTGGTCCAGCGCGCAATCATATCCAGCGCTTCATCCAGCGTGTCGGCGCGTTCATCCAGATAGTTGGTGCGCAGTCGCGCATTGATGCTGTCCGGATTGCATTCAACCGCCAGACAACTTGCCCCCGCCATCACCGCGGCCAAAGGCTGCGCCCCACCCATACCGCCAAGCCCGCCGGTCAGGATCCATTTGCCAGCCAGATCACCGCCGTAATGCTGCCGACCTGCTTCGGCAAAAGTTTCATAGGTTCCCTGCACAATGCCCTGAGTGCCAATGTATATCCACGACCCGGCAGTCATCTGGCCATACATCGCCAGTCCCTTTTTATCGAGCTTGTTAAAGTGGTCCCAATTGGCCCAATGCGGCACCAGATTGCTGTTGGCAATCAACACCCGTGGCGCGTTTGCCTGGGTTCTGAACACGCCCACTGGCTTGCCCGATTGCACCAGCAATGTCTCGTCGTCTTCAAGCTCTTTGAGCGAGGCGACGATAAGGTCAAAATCCTGCCACGTCCGGGCCGCGCGACCGATGCCGCCATAGACCACCAGTTCATGAGGGTTTTCGGCGACATCCGGGTGCAGGTTGTTCATCAACATCCGCATCGGAGCCTCGGTTTGCCAGCTTTTGGCGGTGATCTTTGGGCCAGTCGGCGGATAGATATCACGGATGTTGTGGCGCTTATCGGTCATGACAGGTCTCCGGTTTGGGCGAGGTGGTGCAAGGCGTTAAGGATGCTGGACAGATGCGGACGCAATTTGTCGGCTTTGGTGGCGTCATAGGTCCAAGGGGCGTTTTGCTGCATATAGGTGGATTGCGCCAGTTCCATTTGAATGGCGTGAATACCGGTTTGCGGCTGGCCATAGTGGCGTGTGGTCCAGCCACCTTTGAACCGGCCATTCAAGATTGAGGTATAACCTGTGGCATTGGCGCAAATCTCATAGACGCGGCTTTCAATGCGGGCATCGCAGGTGGTGGACAGGTTGGTGCCGATGTTGAAATCCGGCAGGGTTTCTTCAAACAAATGTGGAATTACCGAACGGATCGAATGGCAGTCATACAAAATTGCGACACCATGTGCTGCCTTAACCCGCGCAAGTTCGGCGGTTAATGCCGCGTGATACGGCGCATGATACAAAGCCAGACGGTCATCAATTTCAGCCGCATCCGGTTCGCAACCGTCGCGATAGATTGACTGACCATCGAAATCCGTCAGCGGACACAAGCCAGTGGTGTTTTGCCCCGGATACAGGCTTTGACCATCAGGCGCGCGGTTAACGTCGATTGCGTAGCGGTGGACAGGCGTGCGAACGGTGGTGACGTTGTCCAGCAACCAACCGTATAGAACATGAATATGCCAGTCAGTATCGGCAAGTTTCTGGCCGTTTTCATTCAGCGTTTCCCAGATGTTTTCCGGCACATCCATGCCTGTGTGCGGCAGACCCAGCACAATCGGACCAGTTCCCCGGACAACCTCAATCATGGGCAATCACCTCGCAGAACGCGCCATTTCGAACAAGATTTGCCGCCGCCTGAATGTCGGGTGCCAAATAGCGGTCATCGGTCAGCGTTTCCACATCCAGCCGTAACCTGTCCACGACCAATTGCAGCGCATCTGAAGTTTTCAAAGGCGCGCGGACCTCGATTCCCTGCGCCGAACACATCGCCTCGACCCCTTGAATGACGGTCAGGTTGTCTATCATCCGCATCAGACGAAACGCCCCATGCGCGGCCATGCTGACATGGTCCTCTTGGTTGGCCGATGTCGGCGTGCTGTCAGTTACACATGGATTTGCCAGATGTTTATTCTCGCTCATCAGGGCGGCAGTTGTGACCTCGGCGATCATAAAGCCCGAGTTCAGCCCCGGATTTGGTGTCAGGAATGGTGGCAAATCACAGCTAAGCGTCGGGTCTACCATCAGCGCCACGCGCCGCTGCGAAATTGCGCCGATTTCGGCCAGTGCAAGCGCGATCTGATCGGCGGCAAATCCAACCGGTTCAGCGTGGAAATTACCCCCTGACACAATGCGCCCCTCACCGGTCAGAACCAACGGGTTATCCGTTACGGCATTTGCTTCGATCTCAAGCGTGCGCCCGGCCATCCGGATCACATCCAATGCAGCACCGACCACCTGTGGCTGACAGCGAATGCAGTAGGGGTCTTGCACCCGATGGTCGTCGCTGAAATGGCTCTGGCGAATTTCGCTACCTGCCATCAGGCGGCGCATTTTTGCGGCGACGTCGATCTGTCCCTGATGGCCACGCAAGGCGTGAATTTCTGCGGCCAAAGGTGCGGTTGATCCCATGATTGCATCCGTGCTCATCGCGGCAATGATGACCGAATTTTCCACCGCGCGCTGTGCTTCAAACACCCCGGCCAAAGCGCAGGCGGTCGAGAATTGCGTGCCGTTGATCAGCGCCAATCCTTCTTTCGGGCCAAGCACCACGGGCGTTAGTCCGGCCTGTTCAAGCGCCTCGCGGCCCGGTCGCCTTTGCCCATCTACAACTGCCTCGCCTGCTCCGATCATCACCGCCGCCATATGCGCCAAAGGGGCCAGATCACCCGATGCGCCAACTGACCCCTGATGCGGGATAACCGGAACCACACCATGCGCCAACATACCCTCAAGCAGCGCGCAAATTTCCCAACGCACGCCCGACGCCCCGCGTCCCAGTGACAGTAATTTCAGCACCATCATCAGGCGGGTCAAAGGCACGGACAACGCGTCGCCAACTCCGCAGCAATGCGACAAAATCAGATTTTCCTGCAGTTTGGCGGTATCTTCGGGCGCTATTTTCTGGCTGGCCAATTTGCCGAAACCCGTGTTCACCCCATAAACCGCTTCGCCGCCAGCAGCGGCCTGTGCGACCATTTT
>JAHRVZ010000235.1 GCA_019090405.1 Paracoccaceae bacterium | reverse complement strand
TGTGCACCGTCGAAGCTATGAAAATGGAAAACATCCTACGCGCCGAGAAAACAACTGTTGTGACCAAGGTAAATGCAGCCGCTGGCGACAGTCTTGCGGTGGACGATGTGATTATGGAGTTTGAATGACGCAAATGACCGGCTGGGTTTGTTCTGAACGGCAAGATTACCGACCCGTGCGCCGGTCTTCGACCTCGCGTTGGCGGTCGGGGAACTTGTCGATAGAGCGGCTTATTTCACGCACCGACCAGGGGCGGGGTTTGCGCAGCTTTACGCCTCCGTCCTTGCCGATCAGAACCATTGAAAACCCACGTGGGCGCAATTGCGTGCGAATAGGCGACAGGGCTTTGGGGTCTGTGTCAGTCAGAACCAGCACGTCGCGTTCGCCCAATGCGGCCAGTTCGCCGTTCAGCAGGTCAATTTGTTCGATGTATCGCGGATCAGCCGGGCTGTCTGCAAAGACAACAATAACACGTTTTGTCCATAAAAATTCATTCAAATCGCTGTCACCAGCAGGTTCGACGATGGCCAGAACTTCAGGTTTTGCCACCTCTTGGGACAAAACGGTAAATGGGATAAGTGCAGTTAAAACAATGGCTAAAATGCGGGTCATGCGATCTCCTGTAGTGACGAATATAGTCCCCGCTACAGCGATTGCGACCATTGATTTGGTTTGGGGTCGCAAAAACTTTAACATTAACGGCTTTGTCAGAGGATACACGGGATGATTGCGGCAATCCCTGTGTATCGGCCGACCTGGGCGGCCCTTGGCCAAAGGATCGCCAAAGCGATGGACATTATCTTGCATATTGGGGCGCACCGCTGCGCGACGACGTCATTTCAGCACTATATGCGGCAGAATGCGGATGGGCTGGCACGTTGCGGCATTGGGTTCTGGGGACCACGCCGCACCCGCAACGGGCTGTTCAGCGGCCTGACCCCAGGGCCACGTTTGGCGACTGGGCGTGATTTACAGCAGCGGGCGGCCGGGCGCATTCAGCTTGGCTGCGCGCGCAGTGCGGCGACAGGTGTGCAAACGCTGGTGGTCAGTGACGAAAATATGCTGGGTTCGGTGCGCGAAAACCTGCGTCTGGCCGCGCTTTATTGCGGCGTCGGCGAACGGGTCGCGCGCTTTGCCCACGCGTTTGGCGGGCGGGTCAGCGATGTGGTTCTTAACATCCGGTCGCTGGAACTTTTCTGGGCCTCGTCACTTGGCTATGGTCTGACGCGGGGAATGGGTGTTTCAAAGCAGCAGTTACTGGACCGACTGACCCATGGCCCGCGCAGTTGGCGTGATGTGATCGCTGATGTGGCTTGTGCTGCCCCCGACGCGCGTTTTTGGGTGTTGCCATTCGAAACATTTGCCAGGCAACCGGATGTGCAGTTGGCTGTGATGACAGGGCAGGATACCCCCCAAACCCACGCTCAAGAGTGGTTGAACGCAACGCCCAAGCTTCCGGAATTGCACGCATTTGCAAAGGATTTGCCCAAGGGTGAAGGACGCTGGCAACCGTTTGACGCGACCCAGATCGCAATAATGCGCGAAACCTACAGCGATGATTTGCTTTGGCTGGCGGCAGGTGCCGATGGGCTTGCCACGCTGATTACTGATCCGAATAAAAAACTGGCAGACATAAATCTGCCACTGACAGACCTGACAAGAGGACAACACCATGACCACAAAGAAAGACGACTGGCAGACACTGGCTAAGGCCGAACTGCGTGGCCGCCCGATCGAGGATCTGACCTGGAGCACGCTTGAGGGAATTGACGTTCAGCCGGTCTATACGGCGGATGATCTGGATGGCGTCGATCATCTGGGCACCATTCCGGGCGCTGCCCCGTATACCCGTGGCGTCAAGGCGACGATGTATGCCGGGCGACCATGGACGATCCGGCAATATGCCGGGTTCTCAACGGCAAAAGAATCCAACGCGTTTTACCGTCGCGGGCTGGCAGCAGGCCAACAGGGGGTTTCGGTTGCCTTCGACCTTGCCACCCATCGCGGTTATGACAGCGACCATCCGCGTGTGGTTGGCGATGTCGGCAAGGCTGGCGTGGCGATTGACAGCGTTGAGGATATGAAAATCCTGTTTGACCGTATTCCGCTGGACAAAGTGTCAGTGTCGATGACCATGAACGGTGCGGTCATCCCAATTCTGGCCAGTTTCATCGTCGCTGGCGAAGAGCAGGGGCATGACAAATCTGCGTTGGCCGGCACCATTCAGAACGATGTTCTGAAGGAATTCATGGTGCGAAACACCTATATCTATCCTCCCGAGCCCTCAATGCGGATCGTCGCCGATATTATCGAATTCACCAGCAACGAAATGCCAAAATTCAACAGCATTTCGATCTCTGGCTATCACATGCAAGAGGCCGGCGCGAACCTTGTGCAGGAACTGGCCTATACGCTGGCAGATGGCCGCGAATATGTGCGCACAGCCATTGCACGTGGCATGGATGTGGACAGTTTTGCGGGTCGGTTAAGTTTCTTCTTTTGCATTGGCATGAACTTTTTCATGGAGGCGGCAAAATTGCGCGCAGCCCGTCTGTTGTGGCACCGGATCATGACGGAGTTTGGCGCAAAGAACCCCAAGTCTTTGATGTTACGCACGCATTGCCAGACCTCTGGCGTGTCATTGCAGGAACAGGATCCGTATAACAACGTCGTGCGCACAGCCTATGAGGCAATGTCAGCGGCCCTTGGTGGCACCCAAAGCCTGCATACAAATGCGCTGGACGAGGCCATCGCGCTGCCCACCGATTTCAGCGCCCGGATTGCACGCAATACCCAGTTGATCCTGCAGGAAGAAACCGGCGTCACCAATGTGGTCGATCCGCTGGCGGGGTCGTATTACGTTGAAAAACTGACCCATGATCTGGCCGAAGAGGCCTGGAAGCTGATTGAAGAAGTCGAGGAAATGGGCGGTATGACCAAGGCTGTCGCCAGCGGCATGCCAAAACTGCGCATAGAAGAGGCCGCAGCCACCCGTCAGGCCAATATTGATCGCGGCGACGAGGTGATTGTTGGCGTCAACAAATACCGCCTTGAAACCGAAGATGAAATCGACATCCTTGAAATTGACAACGCGGCTGTGCGTGACAGTCAGATTGAGATGCTCAACCAGATCAAGAAAAGCCGTGATGACAGTGCTGTTCAGGCGACTCTGGATGAAGTGTCCCGCCGCGCAGAAGAGGGCGGCAACCTGCTTGAGGCCGCAATCGAGGCTGCAAGGGCAAGGGCGACAGTGGGAGAAATCAGCATGGCGATGGAAACGAAATTCGGAAGACATCGCGCCGAAGTGAAAACACTGGCGGGTGTTTACGGCGCTGCATACGAAGGTGACGAAGGTTTTGCCGCGATCCAGCAATCGGTCGAGGATTTCGCCAAAGACGAAGGCCGCCGCCCACGCATGTTGGTGGTCAAAATGGGTCAGGACGGGCACGATCGCGGGGCCAAAGTGATTGCCACGGCCTTTGCGGATATCGGTTTTGACGTTGATGTCGGTCCGCTGTTTCAAACCCCGGACGAGGCAGCGCAGGATGCGTTGGACAATGATGTGCATGTGATTGGCATTTCCAGTCAGGC
>JAHRVZ010000234.1 GCA_019090405.1 Paracoccaceae bacterium | reverse complement strand
GGTCTCAGCGGCATTCAATTCGTTAAGCAGATCCAGCAATTGTTCATGCCTCTCAGACCCCATACGCATGCTGACCTGATCGGCCAGAGCAAGAGCCGTGGACAGGTTGGATTCGATCAGGTCTGCACCCTTTTTCGTGATGATCACGCTTTGCCTGCGCCTGTCTTCTTTGTTGAGGTGACGTTCGATATAGTTCTTTTCCTCAAGCTTTTGCAAAATTCGCGTCAAGCTGGGCAATAACAGACATGCCTGTTGCGCAATCTGTGTCGGTTCAAGCGGTCCAACCTCTTGCAACACACGCAAAACTCGCCATTGCTGTTCGGTAATTCCAACGTCAGACAACATGGCCCGGATTGGCCCCACGACCTTTTCCCGGGCGCGTAGCAAGGCAATTGGAAGTGAGCGGGATGTAGATGTAATACTTTTTTTCATACTGTATTTTAGAACCAACGCGCCATAACGCAATCCACGATTGCACCGCCAAGCGTTGATAAAGTAACTATTTACCGGAAAGCCAACCGTGCAGCACCTGAACGCACTACCGATCATCGCACCCTAAGGAGCCATCAAATGAAATGGGATGAATTCGCGTCCTGGGGCCATCGCGCCGCCGATTGGGCCGTTGATTACCACCGCAATATCCGCAATCTGCCAGTGCGCGCTCAGACGCAACCGGGTGATATTCTGAACGCTTTACCCCTGTCGCCGCCGGAACATGCCGAACCGCTTGAGGATATGTTCAACGACTTTGAAACCATCATTATGCCCGGCATGACCCATTGGCAGCATCCCAAGTTCTTTGCCTATTTTCCAAACAATGCCACGCCCGCGTCGGTTCTGGCCGAATATCTGGTCACCAACCTGACGGCGCAGTGCATGTTGTGGCAGACTTCTCCTGCTGCAACAGAGCTTGAAATCCGCGTGCTTGACTGGTTGCGTCAAAGCATCGGTTTGCCAGATACGTTTCACGGTGTCATTCAGGACAGCGCCAGCGGAGCAACTTTGGCCGCCGTTATGACCATGCGCGAGCGTGCGTTGAACTGGCGTGGCAATTCCGAAGGTATGGCCGGGCAAAAACCACTGCGTATTTATGCCTCAAGCGAAGTCCATAGTTCGATTGATCGTGCCATCTGGATCACCGGCATAGGTGAGGCCAATCTGGTGCGTATTCCAATTCAGGGAGCAAACCGGTCCATGGACCCGGCAGCGCTGGAAACCGCGATCCGCGCAGACATAGCGGCGGGTTTAATCCCGGCTGGTGTAATTGCCTGTGTTGGCGGCACGGGCACTGGCGCAACGGACGACATTGCTGCGGTGTCCAAGATTGCCAAAGACCACGACCTGTATCTGCATGTTGATGCAGCATGGGCTGGTAATGCGATGATCTGCCCGGAATTCCGCGCGTTGTGGGCTGGGGTCGAAAATGCAGATTCAATTGTTTTCAACCCTTACAAATGGATCGGAGGGCAGTTTGACGGCTCGGTGCATTTCGTCCGCTCGCCCAAAGACCTGACCCGAACGCTGGCGATTCAGCCCGAATACCTCAAAACGCAAGGCAAGGACGGCGTCATCAACTTTTCGGAATGGTCGGTGCCTTTGGGGCGCCGATTCAGAGCGCTGAAACTGTGGTTCCTGATCCGCGCCTATGGGTTGGAAGGTCTGCGTAAACACATCCGAGACAATGTGAAATGGTCGCAAGACCTTTGCGCGCGACTTGTTGATACACCTGATTTTCAGATTGTGACCCAACCAATGTGGTCGCTGTTCACCTTTCGCTATGTCCCTGACGGGGTCACTGATCTGGATGCACTGAACCAGCGCCTTGTCGATGCGATCAATGATGACGGACGCATTTATATCACCCAGACGCGCGTTGATAGAGACCTGGCGATTCGATTTCAGGTCGGCCAGACCGAAACCACCGAACAAGACGTCAAAGACGCATATGACGTCATCCTGGAAATCGCCAAAGGGCTGCCCCTATAATCTGGGGCATTGAATGATCCGGTCACGTCAGTATTGTGACACGCGCGACCGACGACGGATTATGGACAATCCCTCAAATTCGGGCCATCAAACCCACAGATGTCATCCCATCAGGGCTTGGCACTCGTTCAGATTTTGGCCCGTTTGGGTCAGGTCAGACTACTTTTGGCTAAAGGAAAACCATGCCCGCCCCGATAATAATTTTGGCCGATATCATGTCACTAGGTGAAGGCACGCGACAACATACCGACAAAGGGGTCCGGCTGATTTCTGTGGCCATGGATATGGTGTTTTTGAAACAGGCAGCGCCCGCCACTTTGAACCGCTGGATACCGTAGCACTATGCAGCCCGGTCTGATCCTACTTTGCCTGGCCTATGTGCTTAGCCAGTTTTTCCGAGCCTTTTTGGCCGTGCTAGCCGATATCTTAAAGCACGATATTGGCGCAATTCCCGAAGACCTGGCCTTTGCATCCGGCCTTTGGTTTTTGTCCTTTGCTGCTATGCAATTGCCGGTTGGCTGGGCGCTGGATCGAATCGGGCCAAGGCTGACCTCTTCCATACTGCTTTTGATTGGAGGTGCCGGAGGTGCTGCGTTGTTTGCATTGGCAACCACCCCTGCGCATATCAACGTCGCTATGTTGCTGATAGGCGTTGGTTGTTCGCCCGTTCTGATGGCGTCCTACTATATCTTCGCACTTGAATACCCACCCGCTAAATTCGCGATGCTGGCGGCCCTGATGTTGGGGGTCGGGTCGGTGGGCAATCTTGTTGCCTCATACCCGACGGCGTTGGCGGCAGACATAATTGGTTGGCGCGGAACGCTTGCCGGGCTGGCAGTGTTGTCGGGACTGGTGGCTTTGGGTTTGTTTTTTACCGTGCGTGATCCTGCACCGGTTCAAGGTGGCGAAAAAGGATCACTGTTTGATTTGCTGAAAATGCCGGTGATCTGGGCCATCTTGCCACTCATGTTCGTTAACTACGCCCCTGCTGGGGCCGTGCGAGGGCTTTGGATTGGGCCTTATCTGTCGGATATATACGGTCTGAGCACAACGCAGATTGGACAGGCTACGCTGGTGATGGGTATCGCGATGATCGCCGGAACGCTAACCTATGGGCCGCTTGACCGCATACTGGGCACGCGCAAATGGCTAGTGATTGGCGGTAATTCTATGGTTCTGCTGACCTTGGGAATGCTGATCACACTCTCGGCAAGCAACGTTTTTGTCACTGTTGGCTTGCTCGCCTGTCTTGGTTTTTTTGGAGCATCGTTCCCGGTTATGATTGCACATGGGCGCAGCTTTTTCCCGGCACATCTTGTTGGACGTGGTGTGACGTTGATGAATCTTTTTGGGATTGGCGGTGTCGGGTTGATGCAAATAATGTCTGGTCGCATCAGCGAACATATGGTCGGCGGGCCACCAGAAGCTTCCTATCAGGCGATATTCGGCTTTTTTGCTGTGGCATTGTCAGCAGGTTTGATCATTTATCTGTTCAGTCGCGATAGCCTGGATTGAACTGGGCCTTTTACCTTACCGAGAATAGCGATAAGAGACCGCAGCCGATGGTTTTGTCGGCAACCATATCTGTATCTGGAGAATGAAATGGGTTATCGCGTCGTTGTCGTCGGCGCCACAGGCAATGTGGGCCGCGAAATGCTGAATATTCTGGACGAACGTCAGTTCCCGGTTGATGAGATTGCCGCTTTGGCATCCCGTCGGTCGTTGGGGTCTGAGGTCAGCTTTGGGGACAAGACGCTTAAAACCAAGGATCTGGATACGTTCGATTTCACGGGCTGGGACATCGCCCTGTTCGCTATCGGGTCGGACGCGACCAAGGTTTATGCCCCGGTTGCGGCCAAGGCCGGATGTATCGTCATAGATAACAGCTCACTTTACCGGTATGATCCCGATGTGCCGCTGATCGTGCCCGAAGTGAATCCTGAGGCTATTGTTGGCTATGCCAACAAGAACATCATTGCGAATCCCAACTGTTCCACAGCACAAATGGTTGTGGCGTTAAAACCGTTGCACGACCGCGCCCGGATCAAGCGCGTGGTGGTAAGCACCTATCAATCGGTATCCGG
>JAHRVZ010000233.1 GCA_019090405.1 Paracoccaceae bacterium | reverse complement strand
TGAACCCGGATCGTGTGATTATAACGCCCGGATCTTCAGGCGGTTTCTTGCTGGCGTTTACGGCTCTTTTTGATAGCGGTGATCGGGTGGGGGTCGGGGCGCCCGGATACCCGTCTTATCGCCAAATCCTAAGCGCGCTGGGGTTGGTGCCCGTGGATTTACCAACCGCCCTGCAAAACCGATTGCAACCAGTTCCTGCGGATTTTGCCGGGCTTGATCTGGCTGGGTTGATGGTGGCCTCGCCTGGTAACCCAACTGGCACGATGCTGGACCGTTCTGCCATGTCCGCCCTGATTGAGGCTACACAGGGAATAGGGGCTTCGTTCATTTCGGACGAAATTTATCATGGTATCGAGTATGAGGCCAAGGCCGTCACAGCGTTAGAGGTGACAGACGAAGTTTACGTTATAAATTCATTCTCGAAATACTTTGGCATGACCGGCTGGCGCGTTGGCTGGATGGTGGTGCCCGAAGATCAGGTGCGGGTGGTGGAACGCATTGCCCAGAATATGTTTATCTGCGCACCGCATGCCAGTCAGCTGGTCGCACTGGCCGCGATGGATTGTGACGATGAATTACAGGACAATCTAAAGGTATATGCCACCAATCGTTCGCTGATGCTTAGCGGCTTGCCCCGCGCCGGGTTCACCAATATCGCGCCACCTGATGGGGCCTTTTATGTTTATGCCGACGTGTCAGACCTTACCAGTGATAGCCGCGCCTTTGCTGCCGAGATTCTGGACAAAGTCGGGGTTGCGGTGACTCCGGGGCTTGATTTTGATCCGGTGCGGGGCGCAACGACATTGAGGTTTTCATATGCACGTGCAACCGCGGACATAAAAGAAGGTCTGACGCGACTGGCGAATTTCATGCACGACCGAAAAAAATGAGTGCCAAAAAAAATGAGTGCCGCAAAAACAATTAACACAGATAGCCACCGTTCCCTTGGGGGGACTGATTGGCTATCTTGCGCGAAGAACAACAAGGTTTTTGACTATGAACAGGCTACGACTGGCGTTGGTTGCGCTTTGGCTGACACCCGCCACAGGATTCGCGCAGGACTTTAGCGGGCTGGCGCGAATTGATGCGTCACAAAGTTTCATCACGGATCATGCGGTTGACGGTGTGCAGATTGATCTGCACCTGTCTCAGGGCGTGCCGTATCGGTTGTTCACTTTAGACAACCCGCCCCGTTTGGTTCTGGATTTCCAAGAGGTGGATTGGAGCGGTTTGCAGCAAAGCGTATTTCTGAACACTGATCGTATCAAACAGGTTCAGTTTGGCGTCTATGTTCCGGGCTGGTCACGACTGGTCCTTGATTTGGGCGCACCGTTGCAAATTGCCAGCGCTGGAATTGCGGTGGATACCATCACTGGCGATGCGCATCTTGCGATTACGCTAAACCCGGTAGCACCGGACATTTTCGCCAGCCAGACCGGCGCTCCAAAAGATGCCCGTTGGGATTTGCCGGAACCCGCCGATGTCGCTGAAATGCCTGCTAAACCGGCCGACGCGCCAATGGTCGTGTTTCTGGACCCCGGTCACGGCGGCATTGATCCGGGGGCGGAAAAGGACGGTGTGATTGAGAAAGACCTGATGCTGACCTTTGCGCGCGAATTGCGCGAGAGTTTGCTGCGCGCTGGGGGCTTTGAGGTGGTGATGACCCGCGACGATGATCAATTTGTCTCGCTTGAGCGGCGGATATCTCTGGCCCATCAGGCGCGGGCGGATGTGTTCCTCTCGCTGCACGCGGATTCGCTTGCCGAAGGGTTGGCGCATGGGGCGACGGTGCATGTGTTGTCGCGCGACGCCTCTGACGTGGCCAGCGCCAAACTGGCCGAACGCCATGACCAGGGTGATTTGCTGGCTGGCGTTGACCTTAGCGAGGTGGACGATCAGGTCACCGGCATTTTGCTGGATCTCGCCCGGCAGGAAACCCAGCCCCGGACCGAAGCCATGGCCGAAGCTCTGGTTAGTGCGATGAAACAGACCGGAGGCCCGATGAACCGCCGCCCGTTGCGATCTGCGGCATATTCAGTGCTGAAAGCTGCGGATATTCCGTCGGTTTTGATCGAAATCGGGTTTATGTCAAGTCCGCGTGATCTAAAGAACCTGCAAGATCCGAAATGGCGGGCCACTATGGCACAGGGCATCCGCGATGGATTGGTGAACTGGCGCAAAGCGGATTTGGCACAGCGCGCACTGGTGCGGCAGTAATTATGTCTGCAAGAGTATTGGATGTGGCCTGTTCTAGAATAACGTGCCAAAGAACGGTGAGTTTTCTTCAGTACAACACAGTTTCAGGCAGTTCTTTGCCTTATCGTGTTTTGACCCTTGCGCAGACAGTCCCTATATTAGCCTCTGTAATGGCAGAACCACCTGAATAAAGGCAGTATCGTGATCAGGTTCATACTTTCATTCTTTGGGGCAATATTTACCCTTTTAACACTGGGCATCGCCGTGGTTGCCCTAAGTATTGGTGCGATTTTCTTTGTCTATGGGCGGGATTTGCCCAGCCATGAATCGCTGGCTCAATATAAACCACCGACCATTAGCCGGATATATTCGGGCAAGGGGCGTATTATTGATGAATTCGCGCAAGAACGTCGGCTGTTCACACCAACTGACGAAATTCCGGATATCGTTAAACAGGCGTTTATTTCAGCCGAAGACAAAAATTTCTACAACCACAAAGGCTATGACATGCGCGGCATCGCTGCTGCGGGTTACGAAGCCATCAAATCGCGTGGCAAAAACGTGCGTGGCGCGTCAACGATTACCCAGCAGGTGATGAAGAACTTTTTGCTGTCCGGCGATCGCAAGCTTGAGCGTAAGATCAAAGAACTGATCCTCGCCGCGCGGCTTGAGGAAACGCTGAATAAAGACCAGATACTTGAACTTTATATGAACGAGATTTTTCTGGGTCAAAATTCCTATGGTGTCGCGGCGGCATCGCAGACCTATTTCAACAAAACCCTGGATGAACTGGCCCCGCATGAGGCGGCTTTTTTGGCGTCACTTCCCAAAGCCCCATCAGATTACCATCCGGTCAGGCGTAAAGAGCGGCTTTTGTCACGGCGTGACTATGTGCTTAATGAAATGCGTGAAAATGGCTATCTGACGCAGGCCGCCTATGACATCGAAGTCAATCAACCGCTGCTATCGGTTCAAAACGGCGATTTCGCCAGCTTCCGAACTTTGCTTCCGCCAAGGAACTATTTCACCGATGAAATCCGCCGTCAGCTAAGCGACGATTTTGGCGAAGGCGAATTTTTCACCGGCGGTTTTACGGTGCGCGCCACCATAGATGAAGAAATGCAAGTCGAAGCAGCGCTGGCCTTGCGGACATCGTTGGAAAAATATGACCGGGGGCGGGGGCTGTGGCGTGGCACTGGCGAAAAAATCGCGGCAGATCAACTAGGCGACGAGACCCAGTGGCGGGTCGCCCTTAGCGATCTGGTACTGTCGCGCGACGTCAATCAGAACGGTCAGTGGTATCCGGCGGTTGTTCTTGAGGTTGGTGCCAAGAATGCGCGCATCGGCATTGAAGGCGTGGATGAGGACGAAGACGGGCACTGGATTGTCGCCAAAGACGTCCAATGGGCCCGCAAAGTGCTGCCTGACGGGACCAAAGCGAAAAAGGCCAAGGTTGCCGGTGATCTGCTTGAGGTCGGAGATGTGGTTTATGTGCGCGCCATGACCAAGGATGAGGACGGATCATTCATCCGCTGGACGCTGCGCCAATTGCCCGAAGTGCAGGGCGGGTTTGTGGCGATGGATGTTAATACTGGCCGCGTGCTGGCGATGCAGGGCGGGTTTTCCTATCAGGATTCGGTCTTTAACCGCGCCACACAGGCGCAACGGCAGCCGGGGTCCAGTTTTAAACCGTTTGTTTATGCGGCGGCTCTTGATAGCGGCTACAGCCCGGCAACTATCGTGGTCGATGCCCCGATTGAGATCAACACGCCACAGGGGTTGTGGCGACCGCGCAATTCATCGCATAAGTTCTATGGCCCTACGCCATTGCGCACCGGCATTGAACGGTCCCGAAACCTGATGACCATCCGTTTGGCGCAAGAGGTGTCCATGGCCGTTGTGGCCGGATATGCCGAACGGTTTGGTGTCTATGATGAGCTAAGTCCATTTCTGGCAAACGCACTGGGGTCGCAGGAAACCACGCTTTACAAAATGGTTGCCGCCTATGCGATGTTTGCCAATGGCGGCGAACGGGTAGAGCCAACTTTGGTTGACCGGATTCAGGACCGTTATGGCAAAACGATTTATCGCCATGACCAACGTCGCTGTCTGGATTGTGATTCCGTCAGTTTGCGCAATGACGCGCTGCCGCAAATTGTAAGCAACCGCGATCAGGTGATGGATGCGGTAACGGCCTATCAACTGACGTCGATGATGAAGGGCGTGGTTGATCGTGGCACAGCATCCGGACATGTGAAACTGCCCGTGCCGGTGGCCGGTAAGACCGGCACCACAAACGAGGCACGCGACGTTTGGTTTATCGGTTTTACCAGCAATATCGTGGCCGGTTGTTATATTGGTTATGACCGCCCAAGGCCTCTTGGTCGCGGAGCCTACGGGGCGTCGATGTGTGGTCCGGTGTTTCAGTCGTTCATGGAAACGGCGATTGATAAATTTGGCGGTGGCCCATTCGAAGTTCCCCCTGGTGGTCATTTCATCAAGATTGACCGCTTTTCGGGGGCGCGTTTGCCGGATGATGCCAGCGGTGATTATGTGGTCGCCGAATATTTCCGTGACGGAGCGGACCCGTTGTTTGGTCTGACCTATGATGGCGGCTTTGCCATGGGGACCGATTTGCCATTGGTACAGGAAATTGTCGACAGCGGACGACAGGTTCGCACCTCGACTGGCGAGACCGCTGTGGTTGGTCCCAAAGCGACGTTTGGCACCATTAGTTCAGGCGGGCTTTACTGACTGCTTGCCCGTTCAGGCGGGCTGTGGTTTATCACCAACATTCAATCCCTTAATCCGCAGGATACCGCATGCGCGCTGAGACGCAGAACACTGTCGCCGAAATCGAAAAATCGCTAGCCCTGTTGGCGCAACGATTGGATTGGGAAACTGCGCCGCATCGGCTTGAGGAATTCAATGCCCGGATCGAAGACCCGAACCTGTGGGACGACGCGACAGCCGCACAGAAACTGATGCGCAGTCGGCAAATGCTGGTGGATGCGATGGAAACCTATTCCAGCATCAAGCAGGACATGACCGACAATGTCGAATTGATCGAATTGGGCGAGATGGAAGACGACACCGAAGTGGTTGAAGAGGCGCATGAGGCTTTGAAAACACTGGCGGCGACGGCTGCCAAAAAAGAGCTTGAGGCATTGCTCGACGGCGAGGCCGATGGCAATGATACCTTCCTTGAGATCAATTCCGGGGCTGGGGGTACTGAAAGCTGTGACTGGGCGTCGATGCTGGCCCGGATGTATGTTCGCTGGGCCGAGAAAAAGGGCTATAAGGTCGAACTCCAGTCCGAAAGTGCCGGCGAAGAGGCCGGGATCAAGTCGGCGACCTATAAGATCAGCGGGCAGAACGCCTATGGCTGGCTAAAGTCGGAAAGCGGCGTGCACCGGCTGGTGCGTATTTCGCCGTTTGATTCTGCGGCCAAGCGGCATACGTCGTTCAGTTCGATCTGGGTGTATCCCGTGGTCGACGACAATATCGACATCGACGTCAACCCGGCGGACATTCGTATTGATACCTACCGATCCTCCGGGGCAGGCGGGCAGCACGTGAACACCACGGATTCAGCGGTGCGCATTACCCACCATCCGACCGGAATTGTTGTGACCAGTTCGGTGAAATCGCAACACCAGAACCGTGATATTGCAATGAAGGCGCTAAAATCGCGGCTCTATCAGCAAGAATTGGATCGCCGCAACGCGGCGATCAACGAGGCCCATGAAAACAAGGGCGATGCGGGCTGGGGCAACCAGATCCGGTCCTATGTTCTGCAACCTTATCAAATGGTCAAAGACCTGCGCACCAGCTATGAAACATCCGACACCAAGGGGGTGTTGGATGGCGATCTTGATGCGCTGATGGCGGCGACTTTGGCCATGGATGTGGCCGGCAAAAGCCGTGCCGAGGCGCAGGCCGTTTAAGCCAAGGCTAAGGTGACTGTTTAAACTGGCCGTATGGGCGCGCCAATCTAAGGCTTTTCATTGCGAATACTGATCGCTAGGCTTGTGGGAACTTTCTGATCCAGGCCGCTGAAAAATGTCTTTGACCCGACGTTCTGCCACCAAACTTTTGTCTGACCTGAATACCGGCAAGCTAACTGCCGTCGAATTGATGCAGGCGACTCTGGCGCAAATAGAAAAAGTGAACCCTCAGGTTAACGCTATTGTTGCCTTGCGTGATGCAGACGAATTGATGGCCGAGGCCGCTGCCGCAGATCAGGCCGTATCACGCGGACCGCTGCATGGGTTGCCCATTGCGGTCAAAGATCTGGATGATGTTGCGGGCATCGTGTCGTCGCAAGGTTCACCGATATTTGCCAACCATGTGCCGGAGAAGGATTCGTTGCTGGCGCAAAGAATGCGGGATGCTGGTGCCATATTGATCGCCAAAACCAACGTTCCTGAATTTGGTCTGGGATCGCATTCGTTTAATCCGGTCTATGGCGTGACCTGCAATCCCTATGATGTCTCGGTCAGCGCCGGCGGGTCTTCGGGCGGGGCTGCGGTTGCATTGGTCACAGGCATGACCGCCCTTGCAGACGGGTCTGATATGATGGGCAGTTTGCGAAATCCTGCGGCGTGGAACAACGTCTATGGGTTTAGACCCAGTTTCGGGCGTGTTCCGGCTGACCCAAAAGGTGATTGTTTCCTGCATCAACTGTCAACGCACGGCCCGATGGCCCGCAGCCCCGAAGATATCGCGGTCTTGCTTGATGTGATCTCTGGGCCTGATACCTGTCAGATGCACGGGTATCCTGTGATTGATACTGCACCATTAAAGCCCGCCGAGACTAAAGGGCTGCGAATTGGCTGGCTTGGCGATTGGGGCGGGGCGTTTGCGATTGAGCCGGGACTGATGGAATTGTCAGAGGCGTCATTGTCGGTGTTTGAAAGCCTTGGCTGCCACATTGAACCAGTTGCGCCGCCTTTTTCTGCAGATGAAATGTGGGAAAGTTGGATGACTTTGCGATCGTGGTCAGTTGCCATGAGGTTGGAGCCGCTGCTGGAGCAAAAGGCCAGCCTAAAAGACTCCGCTCTATGGGAAATCGAGCGGGGATTAAGGGTGTCAGCTTTGGACGTGCACCGGGCCAGCGAGGTGCGGTCGGCATGGTTCAGAACTGCGGCTGCTTTATTTAATCAATATGACGCCCTGATCCTGCCAAGCACACAGGTTTGGCCCTTTGCGACCCATATACCTTATCCAACGGAAATAGCTGGTCAGACGATGGATACCTATCATCGTTGGATGCAGATTGTGATTCCTGTCAGCCTGATCGGCTTGCCCAGTCTGGCGGTGCCGTCCGGGTTTGGGGCCGCAGGTTTACCCGGTGGTGTGCAGATATTCGGCCCACGTGGCAATGATGCGCAGATTTTGGCGATTGGTGCGGCTTATCACACCGCAACCGAATGGCCACAGAAACAACCCGCAATGATGGAGGTAGCATGAACGAGCAACCCGAACCTGGCATTCCCAACCTTGGCCCTGTTACGCTTAAAACACTAAGTACTGCCCTGAAACGAGCAACTCAGGACATGCGGCGTGCACCTGTTTATGGCCTGCTGTTCGCGGGGTTCTATGTATTAGCTGGTTGGTTGATGGTCTGGATCACCTCTGAAACCCAGACGACGCTGTGGCTTGTCCTGGCCGCGATTGGGTTTCCGCTACTTGGGCCATTTGCTGCTGTCGGCCTTTACGAAGTGTCACGCCGTATCGAAGTCGGTGAAGGTCTGGGTTGGCGCGATATTTTTGGAGTCATGTTGCATCAAAGCCGACGACAGCTGCCGTCAATCTGCGCCATAATTGTGTTCATTTTCCTGTTCTGGTTCTTTCTTGGACATATGATTTTTGCATTGTTCATGGGCCTGACGACCATGACCAATGTGTCCTCATCATTTGATGTGTTCCTAAGCACAAATGGGCTGACCATGTTGACTGTTGGCAGCATGACGGGTGCTTTGTTTGCCTTGCTGCTATATATGATTACCGTGCTATCGCTGCCGCTACTGCTTGAACGCGAAATTGATTTTGTCACGGCAATGATCACCAGCTTTCAGTATGTTCTGACCCATCCTGTGCCGATGCTGGGCTGGGCGTTGTTCATCGCAGTTATCACCTTTGCCGCGATGATTCCCGGGTTTATCGGGCTGTTTTTCGTGTTGCCCTTGCTTGGTCACGCAACCTGGCACCTATATGATCAACTGCGCGTGGTGGACTAAGCCCCGGATATGCGGTCGCGCAGAACGGTGACATCAGGATGGTCCGTTTCTAGTGCGAAAACATAGGCGTGGGTCAGATAAAACCGTTTTGCCTGATCAATCTGGGCACTATCAGCGGCCAGCGTATAAAGTGTTACCAAAGCTGCCAGATCCCCCTTTGCATGGGCTGCTATTAGCTTTGCATCCAGATCAATCATTCCGCCGCTTTATCAAGCGCACGATGAGCGTCGATTTTGCTGGCAACCCAATCGTGAAACAGATGCGTCGGATTATCCATCACTGGTGAAAACCGCCCACCGTCAAAACCGGGGGCCGCACGACCACGTTGCATACCTTCGACGACAAAAATGTCTTCTTCAAAAACCAACTTCCATTGTTTGGCATTGGTGCTGCGCAATTGCGGGGCGCTGTTCTGCGAGGCGTAATAGATATGGACGTTTTCAGTGGTTTTCGCCGGCCCTTCGGGAACTAAAATGATGGTAAACGCATGATCACGGTGCACAGCCAACAGAACGTTGGGATAAACGGCGATGTATTCGGCTGCCGTGTCCCATACGTCGCCCAAATCCCTAAAATCACTGAATTTTGACCCGTCTTCGCCGGTAAGTTGGCGATATACAGTGGTGCCCTGACCGGAATATTGCCCCGGCTTTTGGATATGATAATGATCCTCAAGCCGGGAATAGCTGTTCAGACCGGGATGCACCCAGGGCAGATGATAGCTCTCGCAATAATTCTCGACTGCCAGTTTCCAGTTGCAGTTTACTGTCAGCGAGAACCGGCTGTCAGCACCGCCATGATAAAGCGGTGTCTCAAATTCCGCCCAACGCGCGATGACGTCGGCCATAGCAACACCAAATTCGGGTGCGTCACCCGATATGTTGATCCAGACCACATCGCGCCAGATATGGCTGCGCACTTCTATAAGGCCCAGTAGGTCACGATCAATGCCTTTGTGCTGATTGGTTCCGGGGCCGCCCACATGTGGCGTGACAACCAGACGCCCGTCGGTGGAATAGCACCAACTGTGATAGGGGCAACGAATGGCGCCTTCAATTTTGCGTGGTTCTTTGACCAGGATCATACCGCGATGGCGGCAGATGTTCTGAAAGACACGAACTGTGCCGGCCTTGTCGCGGATAAGCAGCAGCGGTATGCCAAGAAATGTGACAGGAACAGCGTCACCTGCTTCTGCTACATCTGCGGCAACCGCTAGCCCCGCCCATTGAGACACAAGCAGCGCGGATTTTTCTTCGTCATAAACCTGTAGATCCGTGTAATGGGCATTCGCAAGCCCATTCGCCCGTTCGATGGGGCGACGAACCCGCGTCAGGTCGGTGAGATTTTCAGACATGGCAAACCCTTTTAGATGGCTATGCTCGTCATACCCTTTTCAGACAGGGTGTCCGTTCAATCCGCGACGCGACTTTTCTCACTGCGACATTATTAGCGGGAAATCTGTTAGCGAAACGGCTCATCCGGTTTCAGCAGACGGCGATGAAAGGGCTTTAGCTCATCCTCGGAAATCAGCCCGCTATTTCGGGCGACTGGCAGTGCCTTGGGAATACCCGTGCCAAGATGTTCATAGACCAGACGAACAATGCGGGTGTCGGATGCGCTTTCGGGCACGGTTCGCGTGGCATAACCAACCCAGTGATTGTTCTCAAATGACGCCACTTGCGTCAGGTAGTTAAAGGAGCAGGTCATAGCGTTCAGACGTGATACAATGGCAACGACGCCGTCTTCGTGCCGGGTCAGATAGCCGCGATATTCACGAGTTTTTGGATCCGAAGGCAAATCCTGATACTGCATAGACTTACGGCTTTCATACCCGCGAATAAAGGTTGTGTCGGATCGTCGAAAGACATGGATCAGACCGATGACAAAGTTACTTTCGTTGGTAAAACTACGGCGCGAAAACTGATAAAAACCGGCAGGAAAAAGGCTCTCGGGAATATCGTTCAGCCGGGCGCCTACAAAATCTGCCAGGAAAGGATCTCCTAGCAGGCTGCATTGGTTGCTGACGCTATCGGCCGGCTCAAGCAGAATTCGGGCATCAACGCCAAAGAAATTGCATATCCGGTCAAGCACATCCGGACGCGGAAAGCTCTCGCCAGATAAGTAACGGTTAAATTGTGTTCGATTGATACCTAACTGGCGGGACAGTTCCGAGACAGAGCGATATTGCCCTGCCAAAAGTCTTAGATTTGCTCCAAACATTTCTCGAAGTTCGGCAGGTGATCGGGTGGATTTTGGCATATTTCCTGTGATTTCTTGCTTGGCAATATTTTTGACTGAACCATTTCTAATATAAGAAAACTACCAAAATTTGTCGTGAATGTTGCAGGGTGTTTCTAAGTAGCGTCAGTTTGACGTGAAGTAAGGTCAGCAAGTTATCAATCTGGACACAAAAAGCAAGGGCGCGGACCCTGATTTGTCTTGTTTCACTTCTAGAAATCTAATGAGCAATTGTTAATATGTTAAAAACAAGGGGATAACATATGTATGGTGTAGTACTCTGGTGTGACGCACAAGAAAATAAGGCGGTAATCTGGTGCGAAGATCATGGTGATCTGGCGTTCTATAGCAAGACAGAAATTGAGGTCGATCTAGCTTTGGATGCAGGTGATTGGGTGCAATTTGAAGTCACCACCGAACGGCATTTGAACATCGCTCACAATCCAAGATTGATATCTCAGGGCGTCGCAGTTGATCTTGCCAACGTGTTGACAAACGCAGCCGAGACGAACGATCAACTGGTACACAGCCGGACATCCGCAGAAATTATACCATTTGCACCGATACCAAAGCCGCAAATAACCGAACCCGACGCGCGACCTGCGGCCCATCTTGCATAACTAACTGTGGCCCGAATAACCGGACTTATTCACCG
>JAHRVZ010000457.1 GCA_019090405.1 Paracoccaceae bacterium | reverse complement strand
CTGATGGTCGAACCACTGGGCCTAGGAAAATTATACGCCAATATCAGGGATTACCTGATGATCTGGCCCTTTGATCAGCTCAAAAAATAGGGGGCGATATGGCACCGAAAGACACAAACACAAACGACCCGATCCTGGCACTGAACAGTATCGAAGTACTTTATGACTCGGTCCTGCTCGCCATCAAGGGCGTGTCGGTCGAGGTTCCTCTTGGCGGCATGGTCGCGCTTCTCGGCTCAAACGGCGCCGGGAAAAGCACAACGCTGAAGGCAATCAGCGGCCTACTTAAGGCCGAGCGCGGTAAGGTCAGTCGGGGTGAAATCCACTTTGACGGAAAGCGCATCGGCGATATCTCTCCGCAGGACCGGGTGGCAATGGGCATTTGCCACGTGATCGAAGGACGCCGGGTGTTTGAACACCTGACGCCCGACGAGAACCTTGAGGCGGCGGCACCAATGTCGATGTCACGCGCCAAGATAAACTCGGAAAAAGAGCGGATGTACGAGTACTTTCCGCGTCTGGCCGAACGCAAATCATCGCAATCCGGGTATCTGTCGGGTGGCGAACAGCAGATGCTGGCGATTGGTCGCGCTCTGATGACACAGCCACGCCTGTTGATGCTGGACGAACCCAGCCTTGGCCTTGCACCATTTCTGGTGGCCGAGATTTTCGGGATCATCCAGCGCATTAACAAAGAACAGGGCCTGTCGGTTCTTCTGGTTGAACAGAACGCCATTGCGGCTCTGGAAATCGTATCCCACGGGTATCTGATCGAAAATGGCCGCGTGGTTATGCATGACACGGCTGAAGCCTTGAAATCGAACTCTGACATTCAGGAATTCTATCTGGGCGGGGGCGAAGGCAAGAATTTCCATGACATCAAACATTACAGCAGACGAAAGCGTTGGCTGAGCTAAATTCAGCAACGTCAAGACATCAACAGAGGAGGAACGACCAATGAAACTAACGACTTATACCAGAAATCTGGCTGCGGCCGCTGCAGTGGGGGTTGCCAGTCTGTCGCCAGCTCTTGCAGCAGACGATACGATCAAGTTTGGCCTGTGCTATGACCTCAGCAAGGCTTATACTTTTGTGACCCCTCAGATTACCCAGGCGGCAACCGATCTTGCCACACTGGTCAACATGAAGGGTGGCATCGGTGGCCACGACGTTGAAATCATCAGCCAGGACCACGGCAACGAGCCACAGCGCGGTATTGAATGCTATGAAAAGCTCAAGCGCGAAGGCGTGATGGTGTTCGACATGCTGTCCACACCCGTTTCAATTGCGGTTCTGCCACGGATCATGAAAGACAAGAACATCCTTATCCAGTCGCTGGTTGGCCGGGCTGATGCTGCGGACGGATCTGTGTTTACTCAGGTCTTTCCGGTTGGTCCTACCTATTGGGGTCAGGTTGCCAATGACATCGCTTATATCAAAGAACAAAGCGGTGGAGAGCTGAAAGGCGTCAAAGTCGGATTTGCCTACCTGGACTATCCGTTTGGCCAGGAACCAATTGAGATCCTGAAATCCCTTGCCGAGAAGGAAGGTTTTGAACTTCTGCTTTATCCGGTTCCGCTGCCAGGCAGCGATCAGGCAAGTGTCTGGACCAAAGTACGTCGTGACAAACCTGATTTTGTGATTGCATGGCTGTTGGCCGGTGGCCATGTCGTTGCCGCCAAAGAAATGAAGCGTAATGGCTTTCCGATCAGCAAATATATCTCGGTCAACTGGCTGAACGAAGTCGATATTGCCAATATCGGTTCCGAAGCAGCAACCGGGCTTAAGCGTGGTACAAACGTAGCTGGCGGGCAGGATATTCCGATCATCAAGGAAATCATTGCCGAAGTCTACGGTGCTGGCAAAGGAGCTGGCGATCCCAAGAACATTAACGACGTGTACTACAACACCGGACTGGCGATCTACTCTGCTGCATTTGAGGCTGCGCGCCTTGCAGTGGAAAAGGACGGTTTCCCTGTGACAGCGGATTCCATGAAAGCCGGATACGAGAGCATCGTCGATTTTGACGCCAACGGTCTTTTCGCACCGATCACCGTGACAGCAGATGATCACGGCGGCGGCGGTAAGACCCGCGTTGAGATGTGGGATGGCAAGACCTGGGTACCACAGCAGGAATGGACAGCAGCCTATACTGATCTGATCTGGGAAGTGGTCAAGGAAAGCTCGGCTAAGTTCAAATCCGAGTAACTAAACAAGGCCCGGGGGGACGTACCCCCCGGGCCATTATTTTGTACTACAACTCTGTACCACGTCTGATCCAAATCAGCGTTTCAAGGATCCCCCTATGACCACCAATCCCATTGTACTCACCATTGAAAACGGTGTGGCGACCGTCCTGATCAATCGACCCGAGCGCAAGAACGCCCTGTCTGTGGCTGCGTTCAACGGACTGGCGGATGCATGGGACCAGATCGAAAACGACCCGAATATTCGCGTCGCCATCCTGACATCTGCCGATTGCGGCGTGTTCAGTGCAGGGCTTGACCTGAAAGAGGCGACAGAAATCGCCCGCGATGAAGGCGTCGATATCCTTTCAAAAGTCCGCGATCCGTT
>JAHRVZ010000232.1 GCA_019090405.1 Paracoccaceae bacterium | reverse complement strand
CCACCACACGATTCCGGTGGTGATCAGCAACAACGGAATGAACCCCGCCGTGGCGATGATAAAGCCCTGATAATCAACGCCTCCAATATTGAACGTCTGATCCTTGATTTTCATGTAAACCACAAAAAAAGCGATCACCGGGCCAAGTTCCAGCACCAGTTTCAATAGCGGGTTAATCTGTTTTTCTTCGGCCATGCTTACTCCTCAGGCGTTTTGCACTCTTCCCCGGATGCACAACGCGTTATCCTCCGAACTCAACTATCACGGCACCCAGCGCAATCAATGTCATAAGTGCAATGCGGCGCGGGCCTACGGTCTCTTTCAGCACCAGCCAGCCGATTAGTGCGGCAAAAACCGTGGATGTTTCTCGCAAAACTGCCGCCTCTCCGACTTTGTCCAACCGGGTCGCCAACATCACCGATCCGAAACTGGCAAATGCAAGGCAACCGCCGATGAACCCACGTACCATCAGCGGACCAGGATCAGGGCGATCGATCATGTTCTTCCAGCGAAGCGCGGCAATTACCGGCATGACGATACTGTCCAGCATGAAAAACCACGCCAGAAACGTGAATGGATCTGCCGCTGCACGGATACCGTAAGCATCATATGTTGTATAAAGCGCCACGATCAGGCCCGTTATCACCGCCAGTCCCGTGGCCAGTTTCAGCGTGTCCCGCTCGGTTTCAAGAAAGATCAGATTATACACCGCAAGGCCAAGAATCCCGGCCATCAACACAGCGACACCCAGCCATTGGGTGCCGGAAAACGTCTCGCCAAACAGCAAATACGCCCCGATCACCGTAAAGAATGGTGTGCTTCCACGCACCACCGGATAGACGACCGTATAGGCACCGCGACTATAGGCCAAAGCCAGCACCACCTTGTAAACAATGTGAATAACAAACGTCACAGCAAAGATTGGCCATAAATGCGCGCTCGGAAACGGCACCACGAAAAGCGCGAATGGCATCGCCATCAACCCATAGGAAAAATCAATCGCCCCGCGGGTCAACCACGGGTCATGGCGCCCCTTTTGCAATGCCCCAAACACCGCATGGGTCACTGCCGCAAAAAGCGCCAGGCCCATTGCCAGCAAATGACCGGATTCGGTGCCTTCCAGCGAGATTATCCATTCGCTCACTGGGTTATTGATCCAGTCCGGTCAGGGCTGCCGCAAATTCAGCCGGGTCAAACGCGTTCAGATCATCAATCTGCTCGCCTACACCAATGGCATGAATCGGCAGCCCGAACTTATCCGCCAGCGCCACCAGAACGCCGCCCTTGGCAGTACCGTCCAGTTTGGTCATCACCAGACCCGACACGTCTGAGATATTGCGGAAGGTTTCAACCTGACTCAACGCGTTTTGCCCGGTGGTCGCATCCAGCACCAGCAATGTATTATGCGGTGCGGATTCGTCCTTTTTGCGGATGACACGCACGATCTTTGCCAACTCCTCCATCAGATCGGCCCGGTTCTGCAAACGCCCGGCGGTGTCGATCAACAGCAAATCCGCGCCATCTTCCTGCGCTTTGCTCATTGCATCATAGGCAAGGCTGGCCGGATCAGACCCTTGCGGAGCCGTCAACACCGGCACACCAGCCCGTTCCCCCCAGACCTGCAACTGTTCAACGGCTGCTGCGCGAAACGTATCACCAGCAGCAATCACCACCTTTTTGCCAGCCGCGCGAAACTGGCTTGCCAGTTTGCCAATCGTAGTCGTTTTACCAGATCCATTGACACCAACCACCAACACCACCTGCGGTCGCTTAGGATACAAAGGCAACGGGCGCGCCACGGGTTCCATGATTCGGGTAATCTCGTTCGCCAACAGTTGTTTTATCTCATCCACAGACAGCTTTTTGCCAAATCGCCCTTCGGCCATATTTGCCGTCACCCTCAGCGCCGTGTCCACGCCCATATCAGTGGCAATCAGCAACTCTTCTAGCTGCTCCAGCATATCGTCGTCCAACTCGCGACGCACAACCGGTGCCGAACGGCCCAAAATCTTGCCCAGCATTCCGGGTTTTGAAGCTTCGACATCAGCCACTTCGGCCTTCACGTCAGCCGGATCAACTTGCGCTTCTTCAACGGCTTCGACCTTGCCACCATCTTCGACAATGGCATCCAACCCCTCTTCGATCTTTGACGAGGACCGAAAGAGTTTTGTTTTTAATTTGTTAAAAAGTGACATTGCTCACCCTCTTTTTCATCATCATATAGATGATCTACACAAGTTAAGAAATGCCCATATATTCTTCTTGTTCCAAATACTCTGGGGGTTTGGGGGCAAAGCCCCCATCCATTTGGAATCCGGGCCTCATAAGTCTGCGGAATTGTTTCGCAATTGTTTCGCAATTGTTTCATTGTCATGCAGATCGAACCGGGCATGGCAATGGAATGTTCCCGTTCGCGGCAATTTCTGCAAAGATCACCCCATGAACCTGCATTTTGTGATTCCCCTTTGCCTGATGGCGCTGCCGTCTCTTGCAGACCAACCCATGAGCGCTGATACTTTTGATGCCTACACCAAAGGCAAAACACTTTATTACGGCACAGACGGAAATGCCTATGGGGTCGAGCGGTATTTGGACAATAATCGGGTTGTCTGGTCATTTCTGGATGGCAACTGCCAGGATGGAACCTGGTATGAAGAAGCCGGGCAAATTTGTTTCGTCTATGAGGAACAGCCCAACCCGCAATGCTGGACATTTTCCGAAGGTCCAAACGGCTTGATTGCCCAGTTTGAAAATGACCCCGAAGCCACAGAGCTGTATGAGGCACGCGATATCGACGAAGAAATGTTGTGCCTTGGACCGGACATCGGCGTCTAAAGAAACGATCCCTGATCACTATCATCGACTTTCTTCGGCGATACCTTGCGCGCAGGTTTGCCGCCAACCGACAACCGCCCATCCGCGAATTCTATCTCAAGAGCTGTTGATTTCGCCGCCGCCGATTTCCGGGTCACAACCGCGCCTTCGGCCCACACCACAGCATAGCCACGCTCAAGCGTCGCCTTATAACTTAGCGTTTCGCGCAAGCGATCAGTTGCTTCAAGCTGAACCCGCAAGCGGTCGATCTGGCCACGACCCGCTGTAGATAACCGTCGGTTCAACCCGTTTAACGCATCGCGGCGACGCGCAAGGCGTTCGTTGAAGCGGTCTGCTGCAAGGGCTGCTGCGCGGCGATCAAACCGGTCCCGTGCTGCGATCACCAGTCGCTGCAAATTGGCAGGCCGCAGCCCGCCTGACACTTCGGACAATGTCACGCGTCGGCTGTGAACGCCCCGGATCAACGCATTTGGCAACCCATCGGCTGCCCGGTCAAATCGCTGACGCGCGGCTTCCAGCAATGTCTCTGGCCGCGGCAATGCGCGCGCCAGATCTGCCAACCGTTGGCGGCGGCGTGAAACGGCTGTGCTGACCGCATGGGTCGCGCGCGCGCCCTGCCCATCGACATGCGCCAGCAGATCAAGTCGCACAGGCACCGCAAGTTCGGCCGCCGCCGTAGGGGTCGGCGCGCGCATGTCGGACACGAAATCAATCAATGTGGTGTCGCTTTCATGGCCAACAGCCGAAATCAGCGGAATGTCTGACGCCGATGCGGCACGGGCAACAATTTCTTCATTAAAGCCCCATAGATCTTCGACCGAACCCCCACCGCGCGCCACGATCAACAAATCAGGGCGCGGCAGCGCGCCGCCGGTTGTCATCGCGTTAAAGCCTTCGATAGCGCGGGCAACTTCGGGTGCGCAGGCCTTGCCCTGTACGGCAACCGGCCAGATCAGCACTTTGCGCGGGAACCGGTCACGCAGCCGGTGCAAAATATCACGGATCACCGCCCCCGAAGGCGACGTGATAACGCCAATAATTTCCGGTAAATAGGGCAGTTCTTTCTTACGCGACGCTTCAAACAACCCTTCGGATTCAAGCTGTTTCTTGCGCTTTTCCAACAGCGCCATCAAAGCGCCCTGCCCGGCAACGGCCACTTCGTCCACGTTCATATTATATTTGGATTGCGCCCCAAATGCGGTCAAACGGCCCGTGACTACAACCTCAAGCCCCTCTTCGGGCACCACGCTTAGATTGGCGACCTGACCTTTCCACGTGGTGCAGGCCAGCACATTGCGATCATCTTTGACGTCATAATACAGATGACCGGATCGGGCTTTGAACACACGGCCGACCTCGCCCTTGACGCGGATGCGGCCAAATTCGTCCTCAAGCGTGCGTTTTACAGCGCCTGAAATTTCGGTAACGGTATATTCGGGCATATTTTGCCCCGGAATCGGGTCATCTATCAGATCGGACATTTGCGCACCTTGCCTCAGTGTTTGTCCCAGCTTAGAACGCCTCAAAGCCAAGGCCAAGCAGAACACGAAAGGCAATTCATGAATATCCTAATTCTGGGCAGCGGCGGGCGTGAACATGCGCTGGCATGGGCCGTCATGCAGAACCCCAAATGCGACAAACT
>JAHRVZ010000231.1 GCA_019090405.1 Paracoccaceae bacterium | reverse complement strand
GCCAGTATCAAAGCCAGTATCCAGGGGGGTTTAGGGTGAAAATCGGAACACCAAAAGAAACATTTGCCGGGGAATCCCGTGTTGCCATGACGCCGGACAGTGCGCGGCTTTTGCAAAAGCTTGGGCACGAATGTGTGCTGGAAACCGGGGCGGGCAAAGCTGCCGGGTTTTCGGATGCGGTTTATAAGGCAGCGGGCGTTGAGATCGTCAAAACCGGTGCCGCGCTGTTCAAGGCCGCGGATGTCGTCGCCAAAGTGCGCCCTCCCACCGATACCGAGGTCAAACGCCTGCGCAAAGGTCAGACGCTGATTTCGTTCTTCTATCCAGGTGCAAACGAAGAATTGATGGGTAAAGTTGCCGACAAAGGCGCAACCGTCGTTGCCATGGATATGGTGCCGCGTATCAGTCGGGCGCAAAAGATGGATGCGCTGTCGTCCATGGCCAATATCGCCGGTTATCGCGCGGTGATCGAGGCGGGGAATAACTTTGGTCGCTTCTTTACCGGGCAGGTCACGGCTGCGGGCAAGGTGCCTCCGGCCAAGGTTCTTGTTGTGGGGGCTGGCGTTGCCGGTCTGGCCGCGATTGGCACAGCGACATCGCTGGGTGCGATTACCTACGCGTTTGATGTGCGCCCGGAAGTGGCCGAACAGATTGAATCGATGGGTGCCGAATTTGTGTTTTTGGAATTTGATGCCAGCGAATTGCCAGATGGTGCCGAAACCGGAGGCTATGCGGCCCCGTCTACGCCCGAGTTTCAGGCCAAACAGCTTGCCAAGTTCCGCGAGTTGGCGCCGGATATAGACATTGTCATCACGACCGCACTGATCCCGAACCGAGCGGCTCCTATCCTGTGGACCAAAGACATGGTCGACGCGATGAAGCCCGGTTCGGTCATTGTTGACCTTGCCGCTGAAAAAGGTGGCAACTGCGAGCTGACGGTGATGGACGAAAAGATCGTCACCGACAATGATGTCACGATTGTTGGATATACCGATTTCCCAAGTCGCATGGCGACACAGTCGTCGACGCTTTATTCCAACAATATCAGACATATGATGGATGATCTTACACCAGAAAATGACGGTGTGATTAACCACGATATGGAAGATGATGTAATCCGCGGGGCGACAATTGCCCACGCGAAAGAAGTGACTTTTCCGCCGCCTCCACCCAAGGTGCAGGCGATTGCGGTTAAGCCGCAGGTAAAGACAAAAGAAAAAACACCCGAAGAAATCAGGGCCGAAGAAACCGCTGCGTTCAAGGCGGCGACCAAACAGCAGGTGACATTGCTTGCTGTTGGCGGCGGGCTGATTTTGCTGGTTGGGCTGGTTGCTCCGGCCAGCTTTATGCAGCATTTCATCGTGTTTGTTTTAGCCTGCTTTGTTGGATTTCAGGTGATTTGGAACGTTGCACATTCATTGCACACGCCGCTGATGGCTGTGACCAACGCGATTTCATCAATCATTATCCTGGGGGCGTTGATGCAGATCGGTTCAAGTTCATTCTTGTTGATCGTGCTTGCTGGTCTGTCGATATTTATGGCCGGGATCAACATCTTTGGTGGTTTCCTTGTAACCCGGCGCATGCTTGCCATGTTCCAGAAATCTTAAGGGGGCCGAACAGATGGAATTTGGTTTCACAACTGCGGCATACGTCGTTTCGGCTGTTCTTTTTATCCTGTCGCTGGGCGGGCTAAGCGGGCAGGAAAGCGCCAAACGCGCTGTTTGGTACGGCATCGTGGGCATGGGGCTGGCGATATTCGCCACCTTGGTTGGTCCGGGGTCTGGACTGTGGCTGTTGTCGCTGCTGCTGCTCGCCGCTGGCGGCACCATCGGCTATGTCGTCGCCAAGCGCGTGCAGATGACCGAAATGCCCCAACTGGTGGCTGCGATGCATTCGCTGGTTGGTCTGGCGGCGGTTTTTGTCGGCTACATCGCCCATTTTGAGCTTGGGAATGTGTTGGCAATGGGCCATGAGGAACGTGCCGCATTGGACGGGTTTGCCGGACTTTTGGCGCATAAAACCGGGGTTGAGCAATCAATCCTGAGGGTCGAGGTGTTCTTGGGCATCTTCATTGGTGCGGTGACATTCACCGGGTCGGTGATTGCCTATGGCAAGTTGGCGGGTAAGGTATCGTCAGTGGCAACTAAGTTGCCCGGAGGCCATATGCTGAATGCGGCTGCTGCAGGTCTGTCGGTTTTGTGCCTGATCTGGTATTTCAACACCGGTGGTTTCCTGCCGTTGTTTGTGATGACATTGGCGGCTTTGTTTATTGGCTATCACCTGATTATGGGTATCGGCGGGGCCGATATGCCGGTGGTTGTTTCCATGTTGAACAGCTATTCCGGTTGGGCCGCGGCGGCGATTGGGTTCAGTCTTGGCAATGATCTGTTGATCGTTGTAGGGGCTTTGGTTGGGTCTTCGGGTGCAATTCTGTCCTATATCATGTGCAAGGCGATGAACCGGTCGTTCGTCAGTGTGATCCTTGGTGGTTTTGGTGGCACTTCCGGACCACAGATGGAAGTCGAAGGCGAACAGGTAGCAATCGAGGCGGACGGCGTGGCGGCTGCGTTGAATGACGCGGATAGCGTAGTCATCATTCCGGGCTATGGCATGGCGGTGGCGCAAGCGCAGCAAGCGGTGAGCGAGCTGACGCGTAAGTTGCGCGCGCAGGGCAAGACCGTGCGTTTTGCTATCCATCCGGTTGCCGGGCGGTTGCCGGGGCATATGAATGTACTGCTGGCCGAGGCCAAGGTGCCTTATGACATTGTGCTTGAAATGGACGAAATCAACGATGATTTCCCGGACACTGACGTTGCGATTGTGATTGGGTCCAATGACATCGTGAACCCTGCGGCACAGGAAGATCCCAACAGTCCAATCGCTGGCATGCCGGTGTTGGAGTGCTGGAAAGCCAAGCAGGTGTTTGTGTCCAAGCGCGGGCAGGGAACGGGGTATTCGGGGATCGAAAATCCGCTGTTCTTTAAAGAAAACACCCGGATGTTTTATGGGGATGCCAAGGCGTCGCTGGACAAACTGATGCCGATGATCGACTGATCTGGTTTTACATGATTGAGGCGGGCCAAAAGGCCCGCCGCTTGATGTTTTATTTTTCCGTCCCGGAAAAATGCCCTGCCTCCGGCGGGGATATTTTTTGCCAAATTGAAAGAGTGGGTCGTTGTTCCGGTACTGGTCCTAACGCCCCCGGATGCGGGGGTCCAACGCATCCCGCAGGCCATCGCCAAGGTAGTTGACGCTTAGAACCGTTAGCGAAATTGCTATGCCGGGCCAGAACACCCGTTCGGGGTATTGCTGCAGGTAATCGGTCGCATCAAACAGTAATCGGCCCCAGGTGGGGAAATCTGGTGGAAAACCCAGGCCCAAGAAAGACAAAGCGCTTTCGGTGATGATTGCGGTGGCAATGCCCAAAGTGGCCGAAACCATGATCGGCGACAGTACATTTGGTAGGATATGACGGGTAATCAGTTTACTGTTTGTGGTGCCGATGGACCGCGCCGCCAGAACAAATTCGCGTTCTTTCAGGGCCAGCACATCGCCACGAACGATACGTGCAGTGGGCATCCAGCTGGTGATACCAATGGCGCCAACGATCAGGATAAAGATGCCACGCTCGGGGCCAAATGACGCGCTTAGTGGTTCGCGGAACAATAGCATCATCACCAGCAGCAAGGGCAGCAGAGGCAAGGCCAGAAACAGGTCGGTCAAGCGCATCAGAATGCCGTCAAGCTTTCTGAAATACCCGGCAAGGATACCGATGAACGATCCAAGGGATAACGCCAGCAACATCGCGGTGATGCCCACCGAGACTGATGTTCGCCCGCCTGCCATCATCCGGGCAAAGGTATCGCGGCCCAATTGATCGGTGCCAAAAGGATGCGCCAAAGATGGTCCCTGATTGCGCGCCCGGATGTCGATAAATGTGGCGTCAATGCTCCAAAAGAACGGTCCGAGGAACACAAGAACCACAATCGTCAGAAAGATGATTCCCCCCCAAAGCGCGCCTTTATGGGTTTTGAACTGATCCCATATGTCGAGCCATTGGCTGCGCGGTGGTTTGGTCGGGATTGGGTTGCTGAGATCAGTCATAGCGAATCCGTGGGTCTAGAAGGCCATAAAGAACGTCGGCGATCAGATTGAACAGAACAATCAGGATGGCAAAGATAAACGTCAGGGTTTGTACAGTGGGCAAATCATTGGCCTGAATGGCGACGATCAGCATCTGGCCAATACCGTTCACTTTGAACACTTGTTCTGTGATGATAGCTCCACCAAAGACGGCCGGAACCGCCAGGGCAATCACAGTCACAACCGGGATCATCGAGTTGCGCAAGACGTGCACCATGACAACGGTATATTCAGTTAACCCCTTGGCGCGTGCGGTGCGTACATAGTCCTGATTTAGGTTGTCCAGCATCGAGGCGCGCATATAGCGGCTGATCTGGGCAGTGATTTGCAGCGCGAGCACCATTACCGGCATGATCATTTGTTTAAGTTGCACGACAAAACTGTCCCAACTGTCGACAACATGGGTGGTGTCATAGATCGAGGGGAACCAGCCAAGATGGACCGCAAAGATGACGATGACCAGAACTCCGCTAAAGAACGGCGGCACCGAAAAGCCGACCATCGACACAAATGTACCGGCCTGATCAAAGAACGAATATTGCTTGTATGCCGAATATATCCCAATCGGCAGCGCGATAAGCACGCCAACGACATAGGCCGTGCCCACAACCCACAATGTCTGAGGGATACGCTGAACCACCAGATCCATAACCGGCGAACGGGTCTGCCAGCTGATGACGCGCAGATCGCCTTCGGAGAAATGAGTGCCAAAGATCCAGTCGACCAGAACCTGCGGTTCGATCCAGAAGAACTGTACAAGCCATTTCCAGTAGCGGATGGGCATGGGTTCGCCCAGACCCAGTGCTTCGCGCATTTTCTGTTTGACGTCAGGAGGGACGGTCAAAGGAACCTGAGCCATCGGATCACCGGGGGCGAGTTCCAGTAGCAGGAAAAGAATAAGACTAATGAACAAAAGCGTCGGAACCGCCAGAACCAATCGTCTTGTCGTATAGGTCAGCATATACGGCGCCTTTGCAGCTTAGTGTTATTATTATTGCTTTGAGGAGATAGTAAATACCCCGCCCCGGTATGAACCGGAGCGGGGCAGAATCCTAACGTATTAGGAACCTTCTTTGCGATACCAATCCGCAACGTTCCACAATTCGCTATCCCAAACGTTCAGGACAACCCCACCCAATGAGGCGGCATGTGCGGAAACGCGGCCACGGTGAACCAAAGGAACAATGGTATAGCTGTCTTTTGTCAGCATGTTGTTC
>JAHRVZ010000230.1 GCA_019090405.1 Paracoccaceae bacterium | reverse complement strand
GCGCCTCGGCTTTGGCAATACTGCGGTTCCAAAGGCGCAACCTATATCCGGCCCGCATCAGGTTCCGCGCCATTGGTCCGCCCATCAGCCCCGTGCCTAAAACGGCAATAATTGGTTTTGACATTCTGTTTCCTGTTATCTTGCCTAGTATATCAGTTGACAGTATTCTGGTATTTCGCAACCCATTAGGACAGGGCAATGTTAGTTTACTCAAATGCAAAGCACAGGTTTTTGGGAACCATGAAAGACGTTGATACCGGGCCATGAGGCCACCAGAACAGATACTAAAACGCCGTAAGAGCCGTTAAAGGCAGATGTCAAAGTTGCCGTTTCGCCCAGCGAAACCAAACTGCGAAACCACTCTGCGAAACACTGAAAATACAACTGGATTTCAGCAAATGAGCACACAGCGATTAGCCGGAAAACGCGCCCTGATTACTGCCGCAGGTCAGGGGATTGGCCGCGCCTCGGCCTTGGCAATGGCCCGTGAAGGCGCGCATGTTTTTGCCACTGACGTAAACACCAGCGCACTTGAGACATTACAAGCCGAGGCAACCGGAACGATTGAGACATTTGTAATGGATGTGCTGTCCGAAGGGTCCGTGAACAAGGGCGTTGCACAGGCAAAACCCGACGTTTTGTTCAACTGCGCCGGGTTCGTACATAACGGTACAATCCTTGAGGCAACCGAGGCAGATCTTGATTTCGCGATGGACCTGAACGTCAAATCCAGTTTCCGCACCATTCGCGCCGCCCTGCCCGGAATGATCGAAAACGGCGGCGGGTCGATCATCAACATGTCATCCGCCGTCTCGTCCGTGATCGGCGCCCCTAACCGGTTCGTCTATGGCACCTCCAAGGCGGCAGTGATCGGGCTGACAAAATCGGTGGCGGTTGAATACATCAAACAAGGTATCCGCTGTAACGCGATCTGCCCCGGCACGGTGGACAGCCCATCGCTGCACGACCGGCTTCGGGCGACTGGCGATTATGAGGCGGCGATGGTTGCATTTGTCGCGCGCCAACCCATGGGACGTATCGCAAAACCCGAAGAAATCGCGGCGTTGGTGGTTTATCTGGCCTCAGATGAAAGCCGATTTACCACGTCACAGGCACATGTGATTGATGGCGGATGGGCCGGTTAGAAAAATAACTAAGGGAATAAAACAATGAAATTAGTGCGTTATGGTAAAGCCGGTGCAGAAAAGCCGGGAATGATTGATGTAAACAATGTTCTGCGTGATCTGTCCGGCGTTGTGTCCGACATCAACGGTGACATGCTGGGCGATGCCAACCTTGATAAGCTGCGCGCGCTGGACGCCTCGACGCTGCCTGCCGTCGAAGGCGCTCCTCGTTTGGGGCCCTGCGTCAACGATATCGGCAAATTCCTCTGCATCGGTCTGAACTATTCCGACCACGCGGCAGAGGCAAATCAGCCAATACCTGAGCACCCGATCCTGTTTTACAAAGCCACATCCGCCGTGGTCGGCCCGAACGACGATATTTATCGCCCGCGCAATTCGACCAAGATGGATTGGGAGGTCGAACTGGGCTTTGTCATCGGTAAGGCTGCGAAATATGTCGCGCAAGAAGATGCGCTGGATTATGTTGCCGGATATTGCGTCATCAATGATCTGTCCGAGCGTCATTTTCAGATGAACCTGTCGGGCCAGTGGACCAAGGGCAAATCCTGTGACACTTTTGGGCCAATTGGTCCCTGGATGGTGACACGTGACGAAGTCGCGGATCCGCAGGCGCTGGATATGTGGCTGGACGTGAACGGCATACGCCGTCAGACCGGCAACACCAAAACGATGATATTCACCGTTGCCCAGATCATATCGCACCTGTCGCAGCTGATGACATTACACCCGGGTGACGTGATTTCGACCGGGACGCCTCCGGGCGTTGGTATGGGGATCAAACCAGACCCGGTCTATTTGCAGCCGGGCGATCAGGTAGATCTGTGGATCGAAGGGCTTGGTACCCAATCCCAGTTGGTGAAACAAGACTGATAAGGGATGATACATGAAACCCAATCTACTGATGATTGGCAATGGGACGGACCGGATTCGGGGCCAACTTAGCGCCGAATTCAACCTGCATTTCCTTGGTGACATTGATGATCTCGCAGCGTTCTTTGCAGAAACCGGGCCATCGGTAGAGTATGTCATGACCAATGGCCATGACGGTGTACCTACCGAGGTCATCAACGGATTGCCCAATCTGAAAATAATCTCGTGTTATGGTGTTGGATATGACGCCATTGACGCGGATGCCTGTGCGGCGCGGGGTATTGTCGTCACGCATACGCCAAATGTTCTGAACGACGAGGTTGCCAACACAGCGATTTTACTGTGGCTGGCAACCAGTCGAAAACTGGTGCAGGCAGATAATTATATACGTGCCGGGCGCTGGCCGTCCGAAGGTGGCTTTCCTTTGACGCGCACCGTGCAGGACCGCACGGTGGGTATTTTGGGGCTGGGGCGTATTGGTCAGGCGATTGCGGACCGGTTGGCCATGTTCAATTCAACCATTGTCTATCATTCGCGGACTAAAAAGGACGTTGAATACCTATTTTATGACAATCTGACAGAGATGGCGGCGGATTGTGATGTGCTAATCTGCATCACTCCGGGCGGCAAGGAAACCCGCGGGATTGTGAGTGCTGAAGTGATGAATGCACTGGGGCGCGATGGGATTCTGGTCAACGTCTCGCGTGGGTCAGTGATAGATGAGCCTGCACTGGTCGCAGCCTTGCAAGAGGGGCGTCTGGGGGGTGCCGGGCTAGACGTCTTTGACAAAGAACCCATCGTTCCACAAGCATTGTTTGAAATGGACAATGTGGTGTTGCAGCCCCATGTGGGCAGCGCCACAGTTGAGACCCGTCAGGCAATGGGTGATCTGACCTGTGACAATCTTATACAGTTCAAAAAAGACGGAACAACGGTCACATCTGTACCGGAAACTGCGCATTTATAGCCGTTTTCTTTGAAAGAAAACGGACCGGAAAATTTGAAATTTTCCGTTTGCTATTGGCCCGCGTTCAGAAACTCGTGCATCCGGCCCAACGCGCGGCGGATGTTTTCTTCGCTATTGGCGTAACTGATGCGGATGTAACCTTCGCCCAAAATCCCAAAGTCAGGCCCAGCAATCGTCGCGACGCCGGTTTGTTCCAACAGTTTCGACGCCAGAGGTTTGGCCTGCCATCCGGTGTCTTTGATGTTCGGGAACGCATAAAACGCGCCCTTTGGCACAACACAACTTACCCCTGGCATGGCGTTGGCAAGGTCAACGACTACACGGCGACGTCTGTCAAAAGCAGCCAGCATTTCTGCAACCGCATCCTGAGGGCCGGTAAGGGCGGCAATGGCAGCGTATTGCGACGGCGTATTGACGCAAGACCATGCGTTCACCGCCAGTTTGCGCGCCTTGTCATAAAGGTCGTCCGGCCAAACCGAATAGCCCATCCGCCAACCGGTCATGGCATAGGTCTTGGACCAGCCATTTAGCAGGATCAGCCGGTCGCGGATTTCCGGATAGGATAGCAATGTTACGTGTTTTTCGCCATCATATAGCATCTGGTCATAAATTTCGTCCGACATGATCGCGACTTCTGGATGTGCTGCCAAACCGGCGATGAGCAGGTCAATTTCTGCTTTGGGCGTTACACCACCGCAAGGGTTGGCCGGCGAGTTCAGGATCAAAAGGCGGGTTTTGCTGGTGATTAGCGACAGGGTTTCCTCGGCAGAAACCCCAAATCCTTTTTCTTCGCGGATTGGCACCGGGACTGGCGTCGCCCCGGTGAATTCGATCATCGAGCGATAGATCGGAAAGCCGGGGTCGGGGTACATGATTTCTACACCTGGTTCGCCAAACATCAAAATGGCGGTGAACATGGTGACTTTGCCACCCGGAACAATCAGCACATTGTCGGGACTGATTTCTTCTTGGAACCGACGATGCAAATCTGCTGAAACAGCTTCGCGCAGTTCTGCAATGCCATTTGCGGCGGTATATCCGTGATGGCCATCACGCAGGGCTTTGACGGCAGCCTCGACAATATGAGGCGGGGTTGGGAAATCGGGTTGGCCGATGCCCAGATTTATGACATCCATCCCTTGCGCGGCCAAAACACTGGCACGTGCCAGAACTGCAAAGGCATTTTCTTCGCCAATTCGGGCGAATTTATCAACGGTTTTCATGGACGTGGTTCCTTATTGGTCGATATGCAGAAGAAATTTTATGCCTCCGGCGGGGATATTTATCCCAAACTGAATAACACAGTCAGTAAGTTGCGCGACCACCTGAGAGATCAAACACAGCCCCGGTAGAGAAGGAATTCTCCTGACTGACCAGCCAGACGATCATATTTGCAGCCTCGTCAACTTCGAGAAATCGGGCACGGGGGATTTTTGAGAGCATATAGTCGATATGTTCTTGCGACATTTGATCAAAGATTGGGGTGCGTGCCGCCGCCGGGGTGACACAGTTGACGGCAATGTCCTGCCCGGCAAGTTCTTTGCCCAACGATTTGGTAAAGCCGATGATCCCGGCCTTTGAGGCAGAATAGGCGCTGGCATTGGGGTTGCCTTCTTTGCCGGCAATTGAGGCGATGTTGAGAATGCGACCGTATCCGCGCGCGCATGCCCGCGATAACGGCTTTGTTGACATGGTAGGTGCCCGTCAGATTGATGGCGATAATCTTGGACCAGTCTGCATTGTCATAGTCCTGCACCGTGGCGTTTGGTCCGGCGATACCGGCGCTGTTGACCACAATGTCGATGCCGCCAAAGGCTGCTTGGGTTGATTGCACTGCACGCGTAACCTGATCCCAGTCGGACACATCGCAAGTGACTGCACAGGCCCGATCTGCAACATCATGTGCGGCAAGTGCAGCCTTGTTTTGATCAGTGTTCCTATCCCAGCTTGCGACGCGCGCACCTGAGGCCAGTAAGCGTTGCGCAACTGCCAGACCGATGCCCTGAGCACCGCCGGTCACGACTGCAGTTTTACCAGTAAAATCATAAGTGTTCATCACTGTTCTCCGGGTTTTGTGTACGATCATTACGGCGATGCCAAAGAGAGCCGAGACAATCCTTTGGCTGATGGCAGCGACATCTAGCCGACCCGATACTGCAGATCAATGAAGCCACAATAGCACTGCCAAACCACCTATGTCCTACGGCGCAACGATGTTGGACACCCCACGAGAATCGGGGACCATTTTCAGGCAAGTGCATGCCAATGAACAAGACGTGAAATCCGGACACGAATATCCAAAAACTTAGCCGTTCTTTGCACTACAACAACCTTAATAAATCCTGTCTGGCCTAGAATTCGCAGGTCTGAAGCCAAAAACAGGGATTCTTCTATGTCTGAAGTCCTCACCAAGTCACGGGCGCGAAACATATTCTATGGGGGATCTTTATTCTTCATCGTTATTTTCGTGGTGCTGACTTATCAAAGCCACCGATACATCGTCGATGTTTCCACAGCAG
>JAHRVZ010000229.1 GCA_019090405.1 Paracoccaceae bacterium | reverse complement strand
TCATAAATCGACAAACCGCTGGTGACGACACCACCGGGGGAGTTGATATAGATGCTGATTTCCTTGGAAGGGTTTTCAGCCTCAAGGTGCAGCAGCTGGGCTACGATCAGGTGACTCATTCCGTCGTGAATTGGGCCGTTGACAAAAATAATCCGCTCTTTCAGAAGGCGTGAAAAAATATCGTAGGCACGTTCGCCACGGCTGGTCTGTTCGACCACCATTGGCACAAGGTTATTGGTGAATGTATCAACTGGATCGAACATGTTGGGCTGCCTGCTCTGCTATTAGGTCGGGACTATACCCGACAATTCCTTACCCAAGTCTTAGTATCGCCCAACACAGGCTGCAAGGGGTGGTTCGCCAATTAGATATGAGGCGATTTGTTTCGGATTGTCACCGTTGCCGATAAGGATTCCATCAATATTGGACACCTTCACATCCCAAAAAACTGGCTCGACAGCGCAATAACTGCCGTGACAAGGCAAAGTACTTTGTTTTGAATCGTGCGTTCGGTCACCCCGCCGCTGCTTGGTTTATTCACATATCGGATTATGTAATGTAGTATCAGATCGCCAAACACTGATGATCACATCGTCGCAATCAGTGTTTATACGACACTCCGGCACTGGTCAGAAATATCTGGGGGTAAAACATATGGCACTGGCAAAATTTGGTAGGGATATGGAAGGCAACGGCCTCGACAGAATGGTCAGCAATGCCTCCAACGCGTCGAATTTTCTTAAAGCAATCAGTCACGAAGGCAGGTTGATGATCCTCTGTCATTTGGTGTCCGGTGAAAAATCGGTGACCGAGCTTGAGAAACTGCTTGCAACACGTCAGGCAGCAGTATCCCAACAATTGTCGCGCCTGCGCCTTGAGGGTCTTGTGGTCCCGCGCCGTGATGGCAAAGCGATCTACTACCGTTTGGCGGATGACCGACCCCGCCGCATCCTCGAAGTGGTCTATGACATATTCTGCGCCGAAAACTAACGCGACACGGAAAATTTCAAATTTTCCGACCCGTTTTCTTTGAAAGAAAACGGGCTACAGATGTGAATATGGCGCCAAAGGTCAATCTGCGTCCTGTACGCAATCAACGAAACTTTGCGCCATGTCGCGTAGTAAGGCAGAATAAAACTCCGATCCCAGCGGCAAATCACGCCCCATTGGATCCAGCAATGCCAACGTCAGACCACTGTTCGTACTGATCCCCTGCAAAATTCCCGGATCGACGCCCGGTTCGCTAAATGCGCAGGCGACATCTTTTGCCTTCAGGCTGTCTTGTAATGCAACTACCCGTGCCGGACTGGCCCCAGCCCCGTCGCTTAGGGTGACAAACCCGACATTGTTTAATTCGAACCGAGTTTCAAAATACTGATAGGCATCATGATAAGTGACAAATGGCACCTCCTGAACCGGTGACAGGGTTTCCTGCAACTCTACAATTAGTCCCTGCAATTCGGCCTGCGCCCTTGCTGCGTTTGCCTGGTAAGTTTCCGCATTCTGAGGGTCCATTTCCGACAGATTATCGGCAATCAGTCCCAACCAGTGTTGTGCATTCTGCGGATCCAACCATGCGTGAGGGTCAACACCATGGTGATCGTGGTCATGATCATCGCCGTCCTCTTCGTCCTCTCCTATGCGAAACGGCAACGTCATAGTTTGCTCATCAGACAACAAAGCCAAGGTGCGCGCGCCGGACGCCAGACTTGTAAGTGGTTTTTGCAGCCATGGCGTCAATTCAGGACCAATCCACACCACAAGTCCGGCCCCTTGCAATGTCCGCGCCTGCGAAGTCCTTAACGCATAGCCATGTGGCGACGCACCGGGACGCAAGATTAGATCCGGCTCTCCGACGCCTTGCATAACCTGCGTTACCAAAGCATGCACCGGAGCAATATCAGCGACCACTTTCACAGCTTCGGCATTTGCCGGAATCGCCAGAAAGGCCAGAATCATTAGACGAATAAAAGTCGGCATACTAAATCCAATGTACGTTAGAGATTCGCTTGTAGAGAGAGATGTTATAACATAACATTCGAATACCCAACCGCAGAAAGGGCATTTTTTATGACGACGATCGGATTTGACCAGCATGACCATGGGCATTGCATAGAACACGCCATGCATGCCGCCCGGGACCGTTGTGCCAAGGCCAATCTGAAATTCACCCCCGTGCGCAGACGCGTGCTTGAGATTTTGCTGGAAAAACACATGGCTCTGGGGGCTTATGACATTCTGGGTGTATTGGCCGCCGACGGCCTGGGATCGCAACCACCTGCTGTTTACCGGGCGTTGGATTTTCTGGTCAGCAACGGGTTGGCGCATCGGATCGAGCGGTTGAATGCCTATACAGCCTGCTCGCATCTGGACCACGCCCACGCTCCGGCGTTTCTGTTCTGCCGCAGCTGCCGCACTGTCGCCGAAGCGGATACCGGGCTGGCCCAAGGACAGTTGGACACCATCGCCAAACAAACCGGGTTCACCATCGAACGCATGGTGATCGAGGCCGAAGGTCTTTGTCCGGCCTGTACAGGAACCAGCGCATGACGCCTGTCATCGCGACCCAAGGGATTGGCGTTAAACTAGGCGGTCATCGCGTTCTTCACGATGTCAGTGTGTCTATCACTCCGGGCGAGATCGTCACCATTGTTGGTCCGAACGGATCAGGGAAATCCACCTTTCTGCGTGCCCTGATAGGCGCTGTTCCGCTTGCCTCTGGCCATATCGAAAGGGCGGCGGATCTGCGTATTGGCTATGTCCCGCAGAAACTCGCCATCGACACGTCGATGCCAATTACAGTGCGGCGGTTTCTCGGTTTGCCGCGCAAAATTGACCTGCAGACTGCAGAAGCCGCGTTGTCGCGTGCTGATGTTGGCGGGCTTGCAGACCACCAGATGAGCAACCTGTCAGGTGGGCAATTCCAACGGGTTCTTCTGGCGCGCGCACTTTTGGACAGGCCGCAGCTATTGTTGCTGGACGAGGCCACACAGGGATTGGACCAACCTGGATCAGCGGCTTTTTATCGCCAGATCGAAGAAGTGCGTCGCAATTTGGGCTGCGCTGTTGTGATGGTCAGCCATGATTTGCATGTGGTCATGGCCGCATCAGATCGTGTGTTGTGCCTGAACGGACATATCTGCTGCGAAGGGACACCGGAAATTGTAGCCAGCGCCCCCGAATACCGCGCCCTGTTTGGCACCGGCACCAAGGGCGCGCTGGCGCTTTATCGTCATGAGCACAGCCATTCACATGATCATAAACACGACAATTCACACGACAATTCACACGACAATTCACACGACAATTCACACGGGGGCCACTCCTGATGTTTGACGATTTTCTGGTTCGCGCCGCCCTTGCCGGATTGGGCGTGGCCGTTGCGGCCGCTCCTTTGGGCTGTTTTGTGGTCTGGCGGCGGATGGCCTATTTCGGCGAGGCGACTGCCCATGCCGCCATTCTGGGCGTTGCCCTTGCTTTGGCCTTCAGCCTGCCAATCCTGCCCAGCGTTCTGGTCGCCGCCCTGATCATGGCAACTGCCGTGTCCGCGTTGACGGGGCGTGGCTATGCGATGGATACGGTGTTGGGTGTGCTGGCCCATAGCGCATTGGCCGCCGGATTGGTGGCGGTGGCCTTGCTGGGCAACATCCGGCTTGATCTTATGGCGTTCCTGTTCGGAGACATATTGGCGGTAAATACCACCGATCTGCTGGTAATCTGGGGCGGAGGCGCAGCGGTTCTGCTGCTTATGTTTTCGCGCTGGTCAGCCCTTTTGATGGCAACCCTAAGCCCCGATCTGGCCCGTGCCAGCGGCATCAATCCGCGCCGCGAAGAACTGGTTCTGACACTGGCACTGGCCATTGTCGTCGCCGTCGCCATCAAAGTTGTCGGCGTTTTACTGATCGCCGCGCTGCTGGTGATCCCGGCCGCCGCCGCCCGTCCCATGGCACGCACCCCCGAAGCGATGGCGATTGGTGCAATCCTGATCGGCGCGGCCTCTGCCCTTGGCGGATTATGGGCCGCGCTGATGCTGGACACACCAACAGGACCGACGATCGTCTGCGTGGCAGCAGTGATATTTCTGCTCACCGCAGTGGTTGGTGGTATTAGAAACCGCTAAAGCGTTTCGCGTTGTATCTGAAACAGGATATATTGGGAAACGCCCACGCCACTTATGTGTTTCGCGCGTTTCGCATTCAATTTTGATCCAAATTGAACGCGAAACG